>NZ_JBHVKJ010000030.1:0-77770 GCF_042798275.1 Nocardioides sp. NPDC057767
CGCCGCCTGGGGGGGTTTGTGCGCTTATGACGCGCGGGCCGCGGGGGCATTTTCCCGCCCTCGCGGCAAAAGCCCCGGCTGCCTCGGCGCTTCCCTCGCGGCAGCGCTCCTGGCGGGTGCTCAGCCCAGCAGCGTCGCGATCTGCGGGGCGATCTCGCGAAGCGCACGGCCGCGGTGGGAGATGGCGTCCTTCTCCTCGATCGACAGCTCGGCCGACGTACGTCCGTCCTCGGTGTCGACCGCGACGAACAGGACGTCGTAGCCGAAGCCGCCGTCACCGCGGACCTCACGGATGATCCGGCCGTCCATGCGGCCCTCCACCACCAGCTCACCGCCGGACCAGACGAAGGCGATGGCGCAGGCGAAGTGGGCGCCACGGCGCTCGTCGGGGACGTCGGAGAGCTGAGCGAGGAGCAGCTCGTTGTTGCGGGAGTCGGACTTCGGGGGCCCGCCCCATCGAGCCGAGAGCACACCGGGCATCCCGTTGAGCGCGTCGACGCAGAGCCCGGAGTCGTCGGCCACGGTCGGCAGCCCGGTGGCCTTGAACCCGGCCCGGGCCTTGATCAACGCGTTGCCCTCGAAGTCGGGGGCGTCCTCGACCGGCTCGTCGTAGTGGGTGACGTCGTCGAGGCCGACGACCGAGACCCCTGGCACCAGCGGCGAGAGGATCCGGAACATCTCCCCCAGCTTCTTGGCGTTGCGCGAGGCGACGTGGACCTTGGGCTCAGCCGGCAAGTGCGCTCTCCTGCAGCTTGGTCAGGTCGGCGCAGCCCTTCTCGCCCAGCGCGAGCAGCGCGTCGAGCTCGGTGCGGTCGAAGGCGACGCCCTCGGCGGTGCCCTGCACCTCGACGAACTTGCCCTCGCCGGTCATCACGATGTTCATGTCGGTCTCGGCGCGGACGTCCTCCTCGTAGGGCAGGTCGAGCCGCGGCACACCGTCGATGATCCCGACCGAGATCGCGGCGACGGAGCCGGTCAGCGCCTTCGAGACACCCAGCGAGGCGACCGCGTCGGCGAGCGCGACATAGGCGCCGGTGATCGCCGCGGTGCGCGTGCCACCGTCGGCCTGCAGCACGTCGCAGTCGATGTTGATGGTGTTCTCGCCCAGCGCCTTGTAGTCGATGACGGCGCGCAGCGAGCGCCCGACCAGGCGGGAGATCTCGTGCGTACGTCCGCCGATCCTGCCCTTCACCGACTCGCGCGAGGAGCGCTCGTGGGTGGCGGCGGGCAGCATCGCGTACTCCGCCGTCACCCAGCCCAGCCCGGAGCCCTTGCGCCAGCGCGGCACACCCTCGGAGGCCGAGGCGGCGCACAGGACACGGGTCTTGCCGAACTCGATGAGGACGGAACCGGCCGCGTGGTCGAGCCAGTTGCGGGTGATCTTGATGGGGCGCAGCTCGTCGTCGGCGCGCCCGTCAGCTCGTGTGGTCACGAGACCACCCTATGCAACGCTCTCCCGCTCGGGTTCACCGCTGGGTCGCGCCCAGGCCCGGCGCACGACCCACGGCCCCAGATCCCGCGCCCGCCGACCCATCCACGGCACTCCCTCACCGGCCATCCAGGCCAGATCCTGCCGCCAGCTGGTCGGCAGCCCGCCGCCCGGCTCCAGCGAGGGCGGCTCGAAGGAGAAGCCGTACGCCACCAGCTGCTCCCCGAACGCACGGGCCATCCGCCGGTGGCCGAGCTCGGAGGGATGCAGCCGGTCGGCGGCCCAGAAGCGCCGTTCGTGCAGGTCGGGAACGGCCCCCAGGTCGAGCCGCAGGCCACCGTAGGTGGCATGGACCTCGTCCCAGATGGCGTTGAGGTCGGCCGTACGCCGCTGGATCGACCGCTTCATCCAGCCCGGCATCGGCCACATCACCGAGTGGTCGTGGAAGCGTGCCGTCATCAGCAGCGCACCCTGGCTCGTGAGCGCGTCGGCGCAGGTCATCAGGTCGTTCCGGAGTCTCGTCGTGTCCCACGTCGAGCGCATCACGTCGTTGACCCCGACGATCAGCGAGGCCACGTCGGGCCGGTGCGCCACCGCGTCGGCGAGCTGCTGCTCGACCACCACGGTCGAGGTCGCGCCGATCACCGCGGTGGTGCAGAAGGAGATGTCGTACGTCTGTCCCAGAGCCTCGGCGAGCAGCCGAGCCCATCCTCGCCAACCCTCGACGGTCGGGTCGCCGAGCCCAACGGTGGCGCTGTCGCCCAGCGCAGCGTAACGCAGGTAGGTGCCCACGTCCGACAACGGTGACGGGGGCGGGTGCCGAAGCACCCACCCCCGCGTGTCGTGTCGCGAACGGTCCGGTGAACTACTTCACCTCGGACTTGAGCACCCGGTAGGCACCCAGCACGACCGGGACGACCACCCACAGGAAGATGCTGCAGATGAGCGCGAGCACCTCCTGCGTGCCCGGGTCGGGGAGCTGGGTCCCGTCCGGCATCATGCCGCCGGCGCCCATGAACGGCCCCATCGCGTAGCCCATGTCGATGAACGGGATCAGGTCGGCGGCCCAGTCGAAGATGAAGTAGAGCGTGGACCAGACCATCAGCGGCAGGAGCAGCTGGTCGACGTAGACGACCACGATCGAGAACGGCGTGCTGAGCAGGCACATCGCGATGCCGAAGGCGCTCACGAAGTAGAGCAGCTGCTGCGCGATGGACCAGCCCAGGACCTGGCCGTCGATGGACCAGCTCGCGTCGTAGCCGCCGACCGCGGCGGCGAGGGCGTTGCCGACGATGCCGCACAGCAGCGCGACCGCGATCAGCGCGAGGGCGAACGCGACGACCGCGACCAGCTTGGCCGCCATCACCCGAAGCCGGCTCGGCTCCAGGCTGAAGGTCACCATGTTGGTGCGCTGGCCCCACTCCTGGGTGACGATGATGATCGCCAGCACCGGGGTGAGCAGCGAGAGCGGGATCGTCAGGATCGAGGACCAGGCCGAGAGCCCGAGCGAGAAGTTGTCGTTGAGCGCGGCCACCAGGACCACGATGCCCATGGCGAGCAGCAGCATGCCCGCCGAGATGATCAGCAGGGCACGCCCGGCCCGGGTGTCGGTCATCTTGCGCCACTCGACCAGCAGGAGCCGGCCGAACGGCACCTTGGTGGCCGTGGGCAGCGGGGTCGACGGCGCGACGGATACGGCGCTCATGCGGAGACTCCTTCGGCGTGGATCTGGGCGACGTTCTCGCGCTGGGTTTCAGCAGTGAGCTGCAGGAAGATGTCCTCGAGGCCGGCGCCGCCGTCACGCAGGTCGGTGAGCACGACGTTGGACTCCAGGGCAGCCTTGCCCACCTCGGCCGGTGCGGCCGAGACGCGCATGCCGGTGCCGAGCGGCTCGACGCTGTAGCCCTTGGCCTTCAGCGCGACGGTGAGCGCCTCGTTGTCCAGGGAGGTGACCAGCGACTGGCCGGCGGTCCCCTGGCTGGCCAGGATCGTGTCCTTGGTGCCCTCGGCCACGATGCGGCCGTTGCCGATGAGGATCAGCTCGTCGGCGATCTGCTCGACCTCGTGCAGCAGGTGGGAGGAGAGCAGGACGGTGCCGCCGCGGTCGGCGTACTCCTTCAGCAGGCCACGCATCCAGCGGATACCGGCCGGGTCGAGGCCGTTGGCCGGCTCGTCCAGGATCAGGACCTTGGGGTCGCCGATCAGCGCGTGCGCGATGCCGAGGCGCTGCTTCATGCCCAGGGAGTAGTTCTTGATCCGGCGCTTGGCCTCCGACGGCGTCAGCGAGACCAGCTCGAGCATCTCGTCGACGCGCGACTTGGGCAGGCCCATCGTCATCGCGGCGAGCGTGAGCACCTCGCGGCCGGTGCGGCCGTCGTGCTGAGCGCTGGCGTCGAGCAGCACACCGACGTGGCGGCCCGGGTTGGGGAGGTCGGCATAGAGGCTGCCGTCGATCGTTGCCCGACCCTTGGTGGGGTTGGTCAGGCCGACCATGATGCGCATGGTGGTCGACTTGCCCGCGCCGTTCGGGCCGAGGAAGCCGGTGACTTTGCCGGCCTCGGCGGTGAACGACACGTCGTCGACCGCGGTGAAGGTCCCGTAGACCCTCGTCAGTCCTTCGACTTTGATCATGGCCCACATCCTGCCGTGCTTCCCGCGCGGACTGCATCGGACATACGGATGACCTGCGACCCGACGAAAGTATGGGGCCGGTCGCAACCGCGGCATCGGGTCCGTCGGGCTTCGGTTCATTAACGTGTACGCCGTGCAGCAACGTTCCCCGGACGACTATCAGCCACGCCTGAGCCTGTGGGGACACGTCTGGCGCTATCTCGCCGCGCTGGGCATCAGTGCCCTCGGGCTGAGCAGCAGCGTCGGCGGCTGGCCGGACTGGCGGTTCGCGCTCGACCTCGCCCTCGGCGTCGGCAGCCTGGTCCTGGTCTTCTGGCGGCGTCGCTGGCCCGTCACGATCGTCACCGTCGTCACCATCGCCAGCGCGTTCTCGATCCTCGCCGCCGGCGCGTCCGCGCTCGCCCTGGTCTCGCTGGCGACCCGGCGGCGCTGGCGCGAGATCATCCCGATGTCGCTGCTCAGCTTCGCGGCCGGGATGTTCTGGCTCGCGGTGATGGACACCGCCACCCCATCGGCCGGACCGACGGGGTTCGCGCTGTGGGGCATCAACGTCGGTGTCAGCGTGGCGATCATCGCGGCGATGGTCGCCTGGGGCATGTACATCGGCTCCCGACGCGAGCTGATCGCCACCCTCCGGCTCCGCGCCGAGACCGCCGAGGCCGAGCAGGCGCTGCGCGTCTCCCAGGCCCGCGAGACCGAGCGCCGGCGGATCGCCCGCGAGATGCACGACGTGCTCGCCCACCGCATCTCCCACATCTCCATGCAGGCCGGGGCGCTCGCCTACCGCGAGGACCTCTCCGCCGACCAGGTCCGGGCCGAGGTCGGCACCATCCGCGAGGGCGCCCACCGGGCCCTCGAGGACCTCCGGACCGTTCTCGGCGTGCTCCGTGGCAACGGCGAGGACCCCGAGACCGCGCCCCAGCCGACCTACGCCGATCTCGGCCGCCTCGTCGAGGAGGCTCGCACGGGTGGCATGAACATCACCTTCGACGACGACGTCGAGGGCTCGCCGCCGGAGACGGTCGGGCGGTCGATCTACCGGGTCGTGCAGGAGGGCATCACCAACGCCCGCAAGCACGCCCCTGGTGCCCTGCTCGAGATCGCGCTGAGCGGGTCCGAGGAGCACGGCATCGACGTGCGACTGCGGAACCGGCTCGGCTTCGACTCGAACACTCCGGGTGCCGGCCTCGGTCTGGTCGGGCTCACCGAACGCGTCGACCTCGCGGGCGGGCGCCTCACGCACCGTACGGAAAAGGATGTCTTCATTCTCGAAGCGTGGCTACCGTGGGGCCAGTGAGCAGCCCAGGGACCAGCCCAGAGACTCCCGTGAAGATCAAGGTCGGGATCGTCGACGACGACCCGCTCGTGCGCTCGGCCCTCGGGCTGATGCTCGGCGGCCAGGCCGACATCGAGGTCGTCGGCGAGGCGACCGACGGCCAGGAGGCCCTCGCTCTGGTGCGTACGTCCGCCCCTGACGTGGTGCTGATGGACATCCGGATGCCGCGGATCAACGGGCTCGACGCGACCCGTCGGGTCCTGGCAGATGCCAGGCCCCCGCGGGTGATCGTGCTGACCACCTTCGGCGCCGACGAGTACGTCGTGGACGCGCTCGCCGCGGGCGCCGAGGGGTTCCTCCTCAAGGACACCCCGCCGCCCGAGATCGTCGCGGCGATCCGCGCGGTCGCGGCCGGCGAGCCGATCCTCTCCCCCAAGGCCACCCGCACGCTGATCACCCGGCTCCGCGCCGAGCCCACGGGCGACCGCGCGGCTGCCGCCAGCCGCCGCCTCGAGGCGCTCACCGAGCGCGAGCACGAGGTCGCGCTGGCCGTCGGGCGCGGGCTGAGCAACGCCGAGATCGCCAAGGAGCTCTACCTCTCGATCCCGACCGTCAAGGCGCACGTGTCGCGCCTGTTCGACAAGCTCGGCGCCACCAACCGCGTGCAGATCGCGATCACCGTCCACGACGCCGGCCTGGTCTGAGCCGCCGGCCGAACCGCTGGTCGAGCCGCCGGAGCCGCTAGGCGGAGTGTTGGTCTCGACACGCTCGCTTCGCTCGCGGCTCGACCAGCGAGGGCGGTCAGATCTCGTAGATCGACCCCGTCGCCGCCAGCTCAGTCGGCCCCTCGTACGCCGAACGCGCCTCGCGGAGCGCGTCGGCGGAGTCGTGCCAGGGCGGGACGTGGGTGACGACCAGCTTCTTCACATGCGCCTTGGTGGCGTACTCCCCCGCATGGACGCCGGTGATGTGCACCCCGGGAGGGTTCTCGACGCCGTCGCGGAAGGCCGCCTCGCACAGGAACAGGTCGGCGTCGGTGGCGATGTCGAGGAGCGCCTCGGTCTCGGCGGTGTCGCCGCTGTAGGCGAGGACCTTGCCGTGCGCCTCGATCCGCAGCCCGTACGCATCGACCGGATGCTCCACCGCCGTCGGGGTGATCACGAACGGACCGAGATGGATCGCGCCGGTGTAGGTCGAGAACGCGAACTCCTCGCGCATCCCGGGGCGCTTGGGCAGGTCGTAGGCCTTCGCCAGGCGCCGGCCGGTGCCCTTGGGGCCGTAGACCGGGATGGGCGGCTGCGGGCCGGTCGGATGCCACTTGCGGAGCACGTAGTAGGAGGTCATGTCGACGCAGTGGTCGGCGTGCAGGTGGGAGAGGAGGACCGCGTCGATCAGCAGCGGGTCGACGTAGCGCTGCAGCACCCCGAGCGCGCCGTTGCCCATGTCGAGCACGATCCGCCAGGTCCGCCCCTCGGAGTCGTCGGCCTCGACGAGATAGCAGGAGGCGGGGCTGTCGGGCCCAGGATAGGAGCCCGAGCACCCGATGATGGTCAGCCGCATCCCGGAGGTCATCCCATCCCTCCGGCGAACTGCTGGGCCGCCGCGAGCTCCGGCCCGAGGAAGCGGGCGCCGATCGCCTTGAACTCGGCGGGGTTGCCGGTGGTGAGGAACGTGTAGGTCGGCTCGCCGCCCTCGCGCATGAGGTCGTTCTCGGCCAGGACGCGGTAGACGTCCTTCGCAGACTCCTCGGCGCTGCTGACCAGCGTCACGTTGTCGCCCATCACATAGGAGATCACACCAGTCAGGAGCGGATAGTGGGTGCACCCGAGGATCAGCGTGTCGACCCCGGCGCTGGTCAGCGGGTCCAGATACTCGTGCGCGGCGGCCAGGAGCTCCTCGCCGCCGGTGACACCGGCCTCGACGAACGGCACGAACTGGGGGCATGCCCGGGTGTGCAGCGAGACGTGGGGCGCCGCGGCGAAGGCGTCTTCGTAGGCCATCGACTCGGCGGTCGCGTGGGTGCAGATGACCCCGATGCGGCCGGTGCGGGAGGCCGCGACGGCGCGACGCGTCGCCGGCAGGATCACCTCGACGACGGGCAGCGGCTTGTAGCGCTCGCGGGCGTCGCGCAGCATCGCCGCCGAGGCCGAGTTGCACGCGATCACCAGGGCCTTCACACCCTGCTCGACGAGATGGTCGAGGCACTCGAGGGCGTACTCGCGCACCTCGGCGATCGGCTTGGGTCCGTAGGGAGCGCGGGCGGTGTCGCCGACGTAGAGGATCGACTCGTGGGCGAGCTGGTCGATCACCGACCGAGCCACGGTGAGACCGCCGAAGCCTGAGTCGAAGATCCCGATCGGGGCGTCGCGGTCGGGCTGGGCTGAACCCAGGGGCGAGGGCGAACCCACGGACGAGATGGACTGCACGATCGTCAAGGCTAGGCCCAAACGCCGTGTATTCGCAGTGCTGGGGGTCACTCGAGACATACCCGAGATCCATCTCACGTTCATGAGCAGTGCGGATCAGTGTTGTTAACGTCCGGTTATGACGATTCCTCGGCGCTCGCTGCCGATGGTCGTCCCGATCCGCAACGGCGACCTCGGCAACCTGGCCCTCGACCTGCTCGGCCTGGGCCCGATCCCGGGCAGCACACTGAACTCAACTCAGTCACTAGACATTCGCTGAGCGTTCGCCCGGGGCGCCATCGGGTTCACTTAGGGTGTGCCGGTGCGTCGCCTCTTCCCTCTCGTCTCCGTCGGCATCTTCGTCGTCGTCGTGCTCGTCGTCGCGTTCACCGCGCTGCCCGGCCGTGACGGCGACGGCGGCGACCGAGCGGAGCGGCAGCCCGCCCAGGCCGACCGGAAGGTGCTCGCGATCTCGATCGACGGGCTGAACCCGGATGCGCTGGCCAAGCTCGGCCCGGCGAGGACGCCGAACATCCACCGGCTGGTCGAGGAGGGTTCCTCGACCCTCAACGCCCGCACGGCCTACGAGAAGAACATCACCCTGCCCAACCACACCGGCATGGTCACCGGCGATCCGATCGCCGCCGACGACGGCGGCCACGGCGTCACCTGGAACGTCGGTGACCCGTCGAGGTCGATCGCGCCGGACGAGGAGTCGGTGTTCACGGTCGCCCACGAGGCCGGACTCAGCACCGGCGTCTTCGTGACCAAGCAGAAGTTCGAGCTGTGGCAGCGGGCCTGGGAGGACGACATCGATCTGTACGTGCCGATCGACGACCACGACAAGCTCGTCCCGGAGGCTGCCGAGGACCTGGCCGAGGAGCAGCGGGACCTCACCTTCGTACATCTCTCGCTTCCCGACGTCGTCGGGCACAAGTCGGGCGGGATGTCGCCCGAGTACCTGGACGCCGTTGCGGACTCCGACGAGCAGGTCGGCGAGCTCCTCGAGGTCGTCGACGCCGACGCCGGGCTGAAGAAGGACCTCGACGTGATCCTCACCGCCGACCATGGCTTCAAGCCCGGCATCACCAACCACTCCGAGAAGGTCTACGAGAACTACCGGATCCCGTTCATCGTGTGGGGCCCCGACGCCGGCGCCGGCACGGATCTCTACGAGCTCAACGCCGACGACTACCGCGATCCGGGCAAGGACCGCCCCGACTACGAGGGCCCGCAGCCCGTACGCAACGCCGATCTCGGCAACCTGGCCCTGGATCTCCTCGGCCTCGGCCCCATCGAGACCAGCGACATCGGCAAGGACCAGACGCTGGACGTCAAATGACGTTCTCGTAACCATCCGCGCGCACACCGGGCCCTGAGGTACGTTTCGAACGTAATCTCCCGAAGGAGCGCGCGATGTCAGTCAGCCGGATCGCTCGGGCAGCTCTACGCCGGGACCGTCGGGCCCGACGGGTCACGATCGTCGGCGCCGGCATCGGTGGCCTGACCCTCGCCCTCGAGCTGCGCCGCCGGGAGATCGACGTCGAGGTGTACGAGGCCGCGACCGACCTGCACTCGACCGGCGACGCCGTGCTGCTCACCGCCAACGCGACCAGGCTCCTGGAGCGCCTCGGCCTCGAGCCCGGTCTCGGGGAGGCATCGGCGAGCGTCGACGGCCTGGCCTGGCGCGACGGCCACACCGGTGCCGCGATCGGTCGGGTGCTCTCGGCCACCGAGTACGCCGCCCGCTGCGGCGCACCCTGCTACGGCATCCGCCACGCCGACCTGCTGGCCCTCCTGCGCGAGGCACTCGGCACCGACGGGCTGCGCCCCGGCCACCGCCTGATCGGCATCTCCGACGGCGACGGGCCGGCGAGGCTGGAGCTCGCCGGAGGTGAGCCGGTCGAGGCCGACCTCGTCGTCGGGGCCGACGGCGCCGGATCCATCCTGCGCGAGCACGTCGTCGGCTACGACGACGCCCAGTTCTCCGGATGCGTGGCCTGGCGCGGGAGCGTCCCGCGCTCGCAGCTCACCCTGCTCCCCGACCCCGACCGCCTGCAGCTGTGGACGGGAGCCGACGGCCACCTGATGCATCATCCGGTGGGCGCCGACGACCACGCGTTCCTGCTGGTCAAGCGGCAGCTGGGACCCTGGGCGCCGGACTCGTGGTCGTGGCCGGCCGACCCTGACGAGCACATCCACGCCTACGCCGGCTGGCATCCCGCCGTCGTCCAGATGATCTCCGCGGCGACCGCCTCCGAGCGTTGGGGGCTCTTCCACCGGCCGCCCCTGACCACCTGGTCGCGCGGCCGGGTCACGCTGCTCGGCGACGCCGCCCACCTGATCCTCCCCCACCACGCTCAGGGTGCCGCCCAGGCGATCGAGGACGCGACGGTCCTCGCCGACTGCCTCGCCTCCGACGAGGACTGGGACCGAGCCCGCACGACCTACGAGCTACGCCGCCGCGACCGCGTCCGCCGGATCCAGGCCGCCTCCGTGGCCGCTGCCGACGTCCTCCACCTCCCCGACGGTCCACGCGCTCAGGCCCGCAACAAGCGGCTCGGGTCGCCCGATGCGTACGAGCGCCATCTCGCCTGGATCCACGAGCACGACGTGGCCGACATGGCCCCGTAGCTCCGCGGCCCGTAACTCCGCGGGCCGCTGCCGCGTTGCCCAGGAGTGAGAGCCATCCTTGGACGCAAGGGCTTCGTGGCGCTCGGCATCTGGGCGATGTACGCATCGGCCGTCGCCGTGGCGCTGGTGCAGCTCGGCTCCGCCTCGGAGTCCGGCGGACTCGGCTCCGGACGCCCGCTCGCCCCCGGCAGCCCCGCGGCTCTCATCCAGAAGCACGACTGCTGGAGCGCCGAGGCTCCGCGGGACATGACCGGCAGACTTCCCGGCCACGCCATCGTCGCCACCGGCCCCGCCCCGCGCTACGTCGACTCCCACCTCACCGGCAAGGCCCTCGACCAGGTCTTCTCCGGCGAGGACCACGGCCTCGTCGTCTACGCCTTCTGCCGCTGACGTGCACCTAGGCGACTGTGGGAGAAGGTGGGTAGTCCAGGGAGTTTCCGTCCGTTACTGACCAGTAGAGCGACGGAAACTCCCTGGACTACCCCGGCAGGACCGACGTCACGCCCAGAGCTGACCCTCGAGGCCCTCCTCGGCCTCGTCGATGGTGCCTTCGTACGCCCCGGTGGAGAGGTACTTCCAGCCACCATCGGCGACGACGAAGGCGATGTCGGCCTTCTCGCCGGCCTTGAGGGACTTCGCGGCCTGGGCGAGAGCGGCGTGGAGGATCGCGCCGGTGGAGATGCCGGAGAAGATGCCCTCCAGCTCCAACAGCTCACGCACGCGCCGGACGGCGTCGCGGGGACCCACCGAGAAGCGGGCGTCGATCAGCGAGGCGTCGTAGAGCTCGGGGACGAAGCCCTCGTCGAGGTTGCGCAGGCCGTAGACGAGCTCGCCGTAGCGCGGCTCAGCGGCCACGATGCGTACCTCCGGCTTGGCGGCACGGAAGTAGCGACCGACGCCCATCAGCGTGCCGGTGGTGCCGAGCCCGGCGACGAAGTGGGTGATCGAGGGGAGGTCGGCGAGCAGCTCGGGGCCGGTGCCCTCCTCGTGCGCGAGCGCGTTGGCGGTGTTGCCGTACTGGTAGAGCATCTCCCAGTCGGGGTGCTCGGCGGCCAGGCGCTTGGCGACCCGGACGGCCTCGTTGGAACCGCCCGCGGCCGGTGAGGAGACGATCTCGGCGCCCCACATCCGCAGCAGCTGCCGCCGCTCCTCACTCGTGTTCTCGGGCATCACGCACACGATCCGGTAGCCCTTGAGCTTGGCCGCCATGGCCAGCGAGATGCCGGTGTTGCCGGAGGTCGGCTCGAGGATCGTGCAGCCCGGGCGGAGCCTGCCGTCCTTCTCGGCCTCCTCGACCATGCGAAGGGCCGGGCGGTCCTTGATCGAGCCGGTGGGGTTCCGGTCCTCGAGCTTGGCCCACAGACGTACGTCGGGCGAGGGCGAGAGGCGGGGCAGGCCCACCAGTGGAGTGCCACCGACCGACGCCAGCAGGTTGTCGTAGCGCATGAGGTCCATCGTCGCATCAACCGATCGGCTGACGCGTACTCGCGCCGATCGCCCGATCCGTGAGACCGCGTCACCGACCAGGCTGAGGATATGCATCAGGAGCGAGAACCAGCGGTCGTCGTGGACGGCCTGCGCAAGACGTACGGCGACAAGGTGGCGGTCGACGAGATCAGCCTGCGCGTCCACGAGGGTGAGATCTTCGGGATCCTCGGGCCCAACGGGGCGGGCAAGAGCACGACCGTCGAGTCGATCGCCGGGCTGCGGGTCGGCGACCAGGGCCGGATCCGGGTCCACGGCATCGACCCGTGGACGGACCGGGCGGCGGTGACGGAGGTGCTCGGCGTACAGCTGCAGGAGGCCAAGCTGCAGCCGAAGATCACGGTCCAGGAGGCACTGGAGCTGTGGAGCGCCTTCTACCCCGACCCGGAGCCGTGGGCGCCGCTGGCCGAGCGGCTCGGGCTCGGGGCTCACCTGCGGCAGCGGTTCGAGAACCTCTCCGGCGGCCAGCAGCAGCGGCTCTCGATCGCGCTGGCGCTGATCGGTCGGCCGCGGGTCGTCGTGCTCGACGAGCTCACCACCGGCCTCGACCCGCGGGCCCGTCGCGAGGTGTGGGACCTGGTGAGGGACGTACGCGACCGGGGCGTGACCGTCCTGCTCGTGACGCACTCCATGGAGGAGGCCCAGACCCTCTGCGACCGGATCGCCATTGTCGACGCCGGCCGGATCCGGGCGCTGGACACCCCGGCGGGGCTCATCGACGCGGCCTCCGCCGCCACCATCACCACCTTCGAGGCCCCGGTCGCGATCGACCTGGCCGCCCTGCGCGAGCTCGACGGCGTCACCGCCGCGCACAGCGAGAACGGCACCGTCACCGTCGAGGGCGCCGACGGGGTCGCGCTCGCGGTCATCGAGGCACTGCGTACGCAGGGGGTGACGCCGCTGCGGCTCCGGATCGCCGCGGGCACCCTCGATGCCGCCTACCTCGACCTCACCGAAACAGACGCTCGCCAGGAGGCGCTCCGATGACCAGTCCGACCGTTGCCGTGATCCGTACGGAGTCCCGACTCTTCGCCCGCGAGCGACTCTCGCTGTTCTGGATCATCCTGTTCCCGAGCCTGCTGCTCGGGGTGCTCGGGCTGATCCCGAGCTTCCGCGAGGACAGCACCGACCTCGGTGGCCGCAGCCTGATCGATCTCTACGTACCCGTCACGGTGCTGCTCTCGATGATCATGGCGGCGATCATGACGATGCCGCCCACGCTGACCGGCTACCGCGAGAGCGGGGTCCTGCGACGGCTCGGCACCACGCCTGCCCGCCCGGTCTCGATCCTGCTCGGCCAGGTGCTGGTGCACGCCGTCGCGGTCGCGGCCTCCTCGGTGATCGTGATCGTCCTCGGCCGGGTGGCGTTCGGGACGCCGCTGCCGGGATCGCTGGTCGGCTACGTGGTCGCCTACGTCCTGGCGCTGGCCGTCTCGCTGGGGATCGGCGCCGCGATCACCGCGGTCTCCCCCAACGCGAAGACGGGACAGGTCGTGGGGATGGTCGTCTTCTTCCCGTCGATGTTCACCGCCGGGGTCTATGTCCCGGTCGAGTCCTTCAGCGGCACGGTCCGCGACATCGTCTCCCTCACGCCCTACGGCGCGGCCTCCAACGCGCTCAACGACGCCGCCGGCGGGTCGTTCCCCGCTCTGGCTGACCTGGCGGTGATGGGTGGCTGGACGGTCGTTCTGTACCTGATTGCCGTGCGCGCCTTCCGCTGGGAATGAGAAGGTCCTGCACATGACGTCGGCCGTCGAGCCCGAGCGGCTCTGGGAGCGCAACCTCAAGGCGCTGCCCTTCGTGCTGCTCGCACTCGCCACGGTCATCAGTGTGGCCACCTTCTCGGAGATGGGGCCGCGATCGGTCGGCATGCGGGTGACCTTCGGCGTGCTGGTGGCGGTGACCGCGGTCTGGATCTGGCGGTGGATGTACGTCGACGACCGCCCGCATCCGGTCGGCTACGTCGGTCGCGCCCTGCTGGCCGGCGCCCTCACCGTCATCCATCCGCTCTTCTGCATCTTCGCCTGGATCGGCTTCCTGGACGCCTTCGAGTCCTTCCGCGGCCGCTGGAGATGGGTCGCGATGGCGGCCACCTCCCTGATCATGGCCACCGGTCAGACCGGTGGCCCACCGCCGTACGACAGTCCCTGGCAGAGCGCGGCGCTGCCCGCGCTCTTCGTCGTCAACTTCGGGCTCGCGACCCTGATGGCCCGCTACAGCATGCACCTCGACGCCGTCAGCCAGGCACGGGCCGACACGATCGTCCGCCTGGAGCATGCCCTCGCGGAGAACGCGCGTCTGCAGGAGCAGCTCGTCGCGCAGTCGCGGCAGACCGGCGTACGCGACGAGCGCGAGCGCCTGGCCCGGGAGATCCACGACACCATCGCCCAGTCCCTGGCCGGGGTCGTCGCCCAGCTCCAGGCCGCCCAGGGCTCCGCGGATGCCGAGGACGTACGCCGCCGGGTGACCCGAGCCACCGAGATGGCCCGCGCCGCGCTGGTCGAGGCCCGCCGGTCCGTGCAGGACCTCACCCCGGCGGAGCTGGCCGGCGCCGGCCTCGCCGACGCGCTCGCGGGCCTGGTTGCGGGCTGGCGCGACGACCACGGGGTCGAGGCCTCTTTCGTCGTCGTCGGCGACGCCACCGCACTGCACCCCGAGGTCGAGGCCACGCTGCTGCGGATCGCCCAGGAGGCCCTGGCCAACGTCGCCAAGCACGCCTCGGCCTCGCGGGTCGGAGTGACCCTCACCTTCGACGGGTCCGAGGTCATCCTCGACGTACGCGACGACGGCGCCGGCTTCGATCCCGACGCTCCGCGCCGGCCCTCCGCGTTCGGGCTCGGCGTGATGCGCGACCGCGCCCGACGCCTGACCGGCACCTTCACCCTGGAGTCCGCCCCTGGCTCCGGCACCGCCGTCTCCGCCAGCATCCCCGCTCTCTCCCGAGGACCAGCATGAGTGAACCGATCCGGATCGTCGTCGCCGACGACCACCCCGTCGTACGCGACGGGGTGGTCGGGGTGCTCCGCGCGCAGGGCTTCGAGGTGGTCGGTCAGGCCGGCGACGGGGCGGAGGCCCTGGCTCTCGTGACGGAGCTCGACCCGGACGTGCTCGTGCTCGACCTGCGGATGCCGGGCACCGGCGGGGTCGAGGTGATCGAGCGGCTCCGGGCGCGGGAGTCACGGGCCGGCGTACTGGTCCTGACGACGTTCGACACCGACTCCGACGTGGTCGCCGCGATCGAGGCGGGCGCGACCGGCTACCTGCTCAAGGACGCCCCGACGCCGGACCTGGTCGCAGCCGTCCGGGCGACCGCGGCGGGCGAGACCGTCCTCTCCCCCGCGGTCGCGACCCGGCTCGCCTCCCGGCTCCGTTCACCCGGTCCGTCGGTGCAGCTCAGCCCGCGCGAGCGCGAGGTGCTCACCCTGGTCGCCCGCGGCACCACCAACCGCGCGATCGCCGCCACGCTCTTCGTCAGCGAGGCGACGGTCAAGACCCACCTGGGTCACATCTTCGACAAGCTCGGGGTCACAGACAGAGCAGCCGCGGTCGCACGAGCGTACGACCGCGGCATTCTGGGGTGAGAGGTCAGCAGCCGCCGGCGACCGCAGGCAGCACGACGACCTGGTCGCCGTCCTTGAGCTCGGCGTCGAGACCGCCGATGAAGCGTACGTCCTCGTCGTTGATGTAGACGTTGACGAAACGGCGCAGGTCGCCGTTGTCGATGAGGCGCTCCTTGATACCGGAGTGGTTCGCCTCGAGGTCGTCGATGAGCGCACTCAGGGTCTTGCCCTCGGCGCTGACTGCCTTCTCACCGGCGGTGTAGGTGCGGAGGATGGTCGGGATCTTGACCTCGATGGCCATGGGTTCGTTCTCCTAGATGTAGGTGTTGCGCGTCACGACAACGTCGGGACGATGCTGATTTCTTCCTCGGTGACGTTGCCGTCGACGATTCGATAGGACCGGAACTCGACCGGACCCTCGTCATTTCCGTGCTCGCGAGTGCTGACCAGCACGTAGTGAGCGTTCGGCTCCATCGCCAGCCCGATGTCGGTGCGGGACGGGTAGGCCTCGGTGGCCGTGTGGGAGTGGTAGACGACCACCGGCTCCTCGTCGTTCGCGTCCATCTCCTTGTAGAGCTGGAGCAGATCCGTCGAGTCGAACTCGTAGAAGGTCGGCGAGCCCGCGGCGTTGATCATCTCGATGAACCGCTCGGGCCGGTCGGACCCCTCAGGGCCCGCGACGATCCCGCACGCCTCGTCGGGATGGTCGCGCTTCGCGTGGGCGACGATCGCGTCGTACGTCGCCTGGTCGATGGTCAGCACAGGATCAGCCTAGGCGGCACGAGCCGGGAAACGTCCTTTGCCCAGGGTGCGGACATGGTTGGCGGAACCACTCCGCGTTGGTATGGGCCCGGACCGGAAACCGCTCAGCTCGCGGTGACCAGCGCCTCGACGATGGTCTCCTGGAGGATCCCGACCCACTGGTAGATCCCGTAGACCTGGCCGGCGGGGTCGTCCTCGGGCAGCGAGTCCCAGAAGTCCTCGTCGCCCTCCTCGACGCCGAGCCGGGTCGCGAGCGCCAGCCGGATGTCGGTGAAGGACCGCATCCACGCCTCGGCGTCGCCGATGGAGAGCTCGACGTCGATGACCAGCCCGTTCTCGTCGAGCTCGGGCGGGAGCCCGGCCTCCTCGAGCGAGTCGATGATCGTGGAGGCGGCCCGCGCCTTGCCGTCGCGCAGCCCGCCCTCGGTGAACCGCCGGAACTCGCCGGCCGCCTCGGCGTCGTCGCCGTAGGCCGAGGGGAAGAGCCGCTTCAGCACCGGGTCCTCGGGCTCCGTGGTCGGTCCCGAGAAGTCGAGCAGCGCCTCCAGCGGATCATCGCTCTCGGCCGGTGCGGCGACCTCGTTGCGCAACAGCTCCACGAGCTGGGAGGCCAGCGACCGGAGCAGGTCGGCCTCGAACCCGGAGAAGGTCGCGATGATCTGCTTGCTGCGGCGGTGGTAGCTGAACCCGCCCATCAATCCTGCTTCTCCAGCGTCGCCCACAGTCCGTACTCGTGCATCGCCTGCACGTCGCGCTCCATCTCCTCGCGCGAGCCGGTGGAGACGGCCGACTTGCCGTCGTTGTGCACCTCCATCATCAGCTTCTCCGACTTCTTCTTGGAGTAGCCGAAGTACTTCTGGAAGACGAAGGTGACGTAGGACATCAGGTTGACCGGGTCGTTCCAGACGATGGTCACCCACGGGGTCGCGGGCGCTACCAGATCGTTGACCTCGGGCTCGTCGAGCTCCACAGGGCTTGGCGCGCTCATGAGAACCATCGTGCCACGATGTGCTCGTGGACTCGACAGCGGACTCGACCGCGCTCCTGACAGATCACTACGAGCTGACCATGCTCCAGGCCGCCCTGAAGGCGGGCACCTCGGAGCGCCGAGCCGTCTTCGAGCTGTTCCCCCGGCGCCTGGCCGGTGGGCGGCGCTACGGCGTGGTGGCCGGGGTCGGCAGGGCGCTCGACGCCATCGAGGCGTTCCGCTTCGACTCCGAGCAGCTGGCGGTGCTCGAGGGTGTCGTCGACGGCCCGACCCTGGAATGGCTGGCCGGCTACCGTTTCACCGGCGACATCTGGGGGTACGCCGAGGGCGAGACTTTCTTCCCACAGTCGCCGCTGCTCGTGGTCGAGGCCAGCTTCGCCGAGGCGGTCGTCCTGGAGACGGTGCTGCTCTCGATCTACAACCATGACTCGGCCATCGCCACCGCTGCGTCCCGGATGACGCTTGCGGCCGGTGAGCGCCCGTGCATCGAGATGGGCTCGCGGCGCACCCACGAGGGGGCGGCGATCGCCGCCGCCCGCGCGGCCTACGTGGCCGGATTCACCGCCACCTCCAACCTGGCCGCCCGGGCCCGTTTCGGGGTGCCGACGACCGGGACCTCCGCGCACGCCTTCACGCTCCTGCACGACACCGAGGAGCAGGCCTTCCGGGCGCAGGTCGCCTCGCTCGGCACGGGCACCACGCTCCTGGTGGACACCTACGACATCGCCGAGGCGGTGGCGAAGGCGGTCGAGATCGCCGGCCCCGAGCTCGGTGCGGTGCGGATCGACTCCGGCGACCTCGGACTCCTCGCCCATGACGTACGCCGCCAGCTCGACGACCTCGGCGCCACCGAGACGAAGATCATCGTCACCAGCGACCTCGACGAGTACGCCATCGCCGGGCTCGCGGCCGCCCCGGTCGACGGCTACGGCGTCGGCACCCAGCTGGTCACCGGCTCCGGCCACCCCACCGCCGGGTTCGTCTACAAGCTGGTGGCCCGCGAGGGCGCCTCGGGCGAGCTGGAGCCGGTGGCCAAGAAGAGCGCCGCGAAGACCTCGATCGGGGGCCGGAAGTACGCCCTGCGCCGCCGCAACCGCAATGACGTCGCCGACGCCGAGGTGATCGGCATCGGCACGCCTCCTCAGGGTGACAGCAACGACCGTCCCCTCCTCACCCAGCTCGTACGCAAGGGCGAGATCGTCGGTCGCGAGCCCCTCGACGCGGCTCGCGACCGCCACCAGGCCTCCGTCGCCGAGCTCCCCGTCATCGCCCACTCGCTCCTCAAGGGCGATCCCGCGATCCCCACGCAGTTCATCTGATGGCGCGCCCGGCCGGATGTTCGTCTAGGTATGCAGACCAACCGTCACATCCCACGTGGAACTCCGCTAGGGATGTGACGGTTCGGCTGCATACCTAGCCGGACCGCCACCGTCTACGCTGGCAAACATGACGCGTGCACTGATCGTGGTCGACGTACAGAACGACTTCTGCGAGGGCGGGTCCCTGCCGGTCGACGGCGGGGCCCGAGTTGCCTACGACATCGGTCAGCTGCTGCGCGAGCGGGCGGCCAGCAAGGAGCCGGAGCAGACCTACGGGCTGGTCGTGGCCACCAAGGACCACCACATCGACCCGGGCGACCACTTCGGCAACCCGCCGGACTACGTCAACTCCTGGCCGGCGCACTGCGTGGTCGGCACCGACGGCGAGGCCTTCCACCCCAACCTCGACCCGGTCACCTTCGACGAGATCTTCCGCAAGGGCGAGTACGCAGCCGCCTACTCCGGCTTCGAGGGCGCGTCCACCGGCGGCGCCACCCTGATCGACTGGCTCCGCGCCCAGGGCGTCGAGGAGGTCGACGTGTGCGGGCTGGCGACCGACTACTGCGTACGTGCCACCGCGCTCGACGCACGGGCGGCCGGATTGCACACCAGGCTGCTCTCCGACCTGGCCGCCGGAGTGGCGGCCTCCTCCACCACGGCCGCGATCGAGGAGATGCGAGCGGCGGGGGTAACGGTCTTGTGACAGAAATGGGAATTTTCAGCAGATAGAAATCCCCTGAAGGTCTATTGTCTCTCGAATGGCTCGGATCTCGGCGACAGCCCCACTTCGTGAACCCCACTTCCGCTGGTTCTTCGCGTCCCGCTCGATCAACCTCGCGGGCAACTTCATGGCCCCTGTCGCCTTGGCATTCGCCGTCCTGGAGGTGAGCGACGCGCCGATCGCGATCGGCGCGGTCCTCGCCGCCCGCACCATCCCGATGATCATCTTCATGCTCATCGGTGGCGTGCTCGCCGATCGGATGGGCCGGGCTCGGACCCTGTTCGCCTCCAACCTGGTCTCCGGCCTGAGCCAGGCGGCGGTCGCCGTCCTGGTCATCGCCGGCGTCGCCGAGCTGTGGCACCTGATCGTGCTCTCCGCGCTCAACGGCATCGTCTCGGCCGCCGGCCTGCCCGCCCAGCAGGGCATCATCCCGCTCGTGGTGCCGCGCACCATGCTGCAGGAGGCCAACGTGCTGATGTCGCTGACCAAGGCGGTCGTCGCGGTCGCGGGCCCCGGCACCGCCGGCCTGCTCGTCCTCAGCGTCGGCGCGGGCTGGGCGCTCGCCCTCGATGCCGCCACCTGGATCATCGCAGCGCTGCTGTTGCTGCCGGTCAAGCTCAACGGCACGGTCAGCAAGGCCTCGGTCATCGGCGACCTACGCCTGGGCTGGGACTACTTCCGCACCACGAGCTGGCTGTGGCTCTGCGTCGGCGCCGCGACCATGCTCAACGCGCTCTACGAAGGCGGTCTCCTCACCCTGGGTCCGCAGCGGGCGGAGGGATCGTCGCTGGGCGCGGGCGGCTGGGGTCTCCTCCTCACCTTCCAGGGCATCGGCGTGCTCGCCGCGACGCTCGTGCTGATGAAGGTCCGGCTCGAGCGGCCGCTGTTCTACGGCATGATCGGCATGGCCCTGTTCGGACTGCCGATCGCCGCCCTCGGGTTCTCCACCGACCTCGGCGTGCTGCTCCCCGCAGCCACCCTCTCCGGCGCCGGCATCCAGGTCTTCAGTCTCGGCTGGCAGCTGTCGATGCAGGAGAACGTCCCCAGCGAGCTGCTCTCCCGCGCGTCCTCCTACGACCAGCTCGGCACCTACATCGCCATCCCCGTCGGGCAGCTGGCGATGGGGCCGCTGGCGGCTGCGTACGGGATCGAGAACGTGCTCGCGATCGCCGGCATCGCCTACGTGGTGATCTCGCTGGCGACACTGCTGAGCCCTGCCGTACGCGGCCTGAACCGGGTGTCCTTCCCCTCGGCCGAGCGCAACGGCGCCCCGGCCCACTAGGTGACGCCCTAGGAGGCTTTCGCGCTCTCCAGCAGCGACCGCAGCAGGTCGACCAGGCTGGCGACGGACAGGCCGGGGTCGAAGGCGCGCTGCACGCCCAGCCCGATGCCGAGCGAGAGCAGCTGGACGGCGGCGTCCTCGGCCGGTGAGGGCAGCGTCAGACCGAGGTCGTCTGCCTGCTGCTCGATGAGGGCGGCGACGGCTGCGGTGAGCTCACGGCGCCTGTTGGCGAGCTGCTGGCTCACCCCTGGTACGCGACGAGTGCTGGTCGCGAACTCGACCTCGAGCGCGGTCCAGCCGACGTCACCGATGTTGGCCTCGGCCCACCCCGCGAAGGCGTCGATCCGGCCCTCGACGGTCTCGACCCCACTGACGGCGCTCGCCAGCGAGAGCGCCCGCTCCTGGTGGATCACGTCGAGCACGGCGAGGCCCAGATCGTGCTTGGTCGCGAAGTTCGAGTAGACGGCGCCCTTCGAGAAGCCCGCCTCGGTGGCGACCTTGTCGAGCGAGGTGGCGTTGTAGCCGTCCGAGAGGAACAGACGGTGTGCGGTCTGGACGAGTCGCTCCCGCGTCTGCGCGTGCGACTCCTTGCGCGTTATCCGGCCCACGAGGCAAATCCTATCAGTCTGACCTACCGCCGGTATTCAAATACCATTAGTATCCGAAACATGACGCTCCGACGCGCACTCGCCATCGGCTGTGGCGGCACCCTCGGGTTCGCCTGGACGGCCGTCGCCCTCCGCACCCTCGAGGACGCCCTCGACTGGGACGCCCGTACGGCCGATGTCCTGATCGGCACCTCCGCAGGCTCCGAGATCGTCGCCGCCCTCGGATCCGGCCGTACGCCGCAGGACCTGCTCGACGCTCTCGACGGAATCCCGGGCGCCGACCCGGTCCTGGCCGCCCACGTCGCCGTCCACCCCGGCAAGGTGCCGCCGATCCCCGCTCCCGCGCTGCCCGCACTCGGTCTGGTCCGCCCCGGACTCTCCCGCCGCTCGGCCTACAGCGCGCTGGCCGGGGTGCTCCCCCGCGGACGCGGGGATGCCGGCTGGCTGAGGGAGTACGGCGATGCGCTGGCCGGTCCCGACGGCTGGGTCGACCATCCCGCGACCTGGCTGGTCGCGGCCGACGCGGCGACCGGCGAGAGGGTGGCGTTCGGGTCTTCCAGCGCCCCCACGGCCTCCCTCGGCGCGGCCGTCGCGGCGTCGTGGGCGATCCCCGGCTGGTTCCCGCCGGTCGAGATCGCCGGCCGCAGCTACCTCGACGGCGGCGCGGTCTCCTCCGTCTCGGCCGACCTCCTCCTCGACCGCGCCACCGGTCCAGCGGTCGACGAGGTCGTGGTGGTCGCCCCGATGACCACCGAGGGCGGCGTCCCCGCTCGCGGACGCGCCCGGGTCGAGCGCCTGCTGCGCTCCCAGATGACCGCCGTGCTCGACCGCGAGGTCGCTCGCCTCCGCGAGGCCGGGGTGCGGGTGATCCGGGTCGAGCCCGGGCCTGCGGAGTTGGCCGCCATGGGCCCCAACTTCATGGACCTCGGCCGCCGCGAGGCCACCCTCGCCGCGGCCCGCCGACACGTTCCCGGCCGCCTCGCGGCCACGCTCACAGGAGAAAGAGCATGAGCAGGCATCACGAGGTCGTCGTCATCGGCGCGGGCATCTCCGGCATCGCCGCGGCGATCAAGCTGCGCGAGGCGGGGGTCGAGGACGTCGTCATCCTGGAGAAGGCCGACACCTACGGCGGCACCTGGCGGGCCAACACCTATCCGGGATGCGCCTGCGACGTACCGTCCAATCTCTACTCGTTCTCCTTCGCCCCCAACAGCGACTGGTCGCGGGTCTACGGCAACCAGCCGGAGATCCTCGCCTACATCGACCGCGTCGCCCGCGACCGCGGCCTCGAGGACATCACCCGGTTCGGCGTGGAGGTCTTGGGTGCCGACTGGAGCAACGAGTCCGCACAATGGCACCTGGAGACCAGCTCCGGCGGGCTCACCGCGCGCTTCCTGGTCGCGGCCGCCGGTCCCTGGAACGAGCCGAAGATCCCGGACCTGCCCGGCCTGGCCGGCTTTCCAGGCGAGGTCTGGCACTCGGCGCGGTGGAACCACGACTTCGACCTCGACGGCAAGCGGGTCGCCGTCATCGGCACCGGTGCGTCGGCCGTCCAGTTCGTACCCCAGATCCAGAAGCAGGTCGCCGATCTGCACCTCTTCCAGCGCACCGCCCACTGGGTCCTGCCCAAGGTCGACCACCCGGTGCCGGAGGCGGAGAAGTGGGTCAAGCGCAACGTCCCCTTCTTCGAGAAGGCGCTCGGCGCCGTCGAGTACGCCGCGATGGAGACCGTCGGCGTCGCCTTCCACCACCCCAGGCCGCTGATGCACGGGCTGCAGAAGATCGGTGAGGCCTACCTGCGGGCAGCCGTCCGGGACAAGGAGCTGCGGGCCAAGCTGACGCCCGACTACCTGCTCGGCTGCAAGCGGATCCTCTTCTCCAACAACTACCTCCAGACACTGACGAAGCCGAACGTCGAGGTGCACGCGACCGGCGTCGACCGGGTCGAGGGCACGAGCGTGTTCGGCTCCGACGGCAGCGTGGCCGAGGTCGACGCGATCATCCTCGGCACCGGCTTCCACATCCTCGACATGCCGGTCGCCGACCTGGTCCGGGGAGTCGACGGCCGCACGCTCGCCGAGCACTGGTCCGGCTCCCCCGAGGCCTACCAGGGCACCTCGGTCGCCGGGTTCCCCAACGCGTTCGTGGTGCTCGGCCCGAGCCTCGGCACCGGCCACGGCTCGGCCTTCGCCGTCGCCGAGTCGCAGGTCGCGATGATCACCGACGCCATCACCACCGCCCGCGCACAGGGCTGGACGCAGCTCGACGTCACCCCACAGGCGCAGGCCGCGTACGTCGCGGAGGTGCAGGCCGCTCTTGCCGGCACCGCCTACAGCGGCGCCTCGTGCCACAGCTACTTCATCGACGCCAACGGCCGCAACAGCTTCTCCTGGCCCTGGTCGACCGGAGAGCTGGTCCGCCGGATCAGCCGCTTCGACCCCGCCGACTTTCGGATCGAGATCGACGAGACCACGGAGGTCCCCGCGTGACGCGCTACCCCAGGATCGACCTCGACGGCGCCTCGGTCGTCATCACCGGCGCCGCTCGGGGCATCGGCCTCGCCACGGCGAAGGAGTTCGTCGCGGCCGGGGCGCGGGTCGCGCTCGGCGACCTCGACGACGCACTGGCGCGGGAGGCGGCGGCACAGCTCGGCGAGGGCGCGAGCAGCCACCGGCTCGACGTCACCGACAAACAGTCCTACGCAGACTTCCTCGCCGCCGCGGAGCAGGCGCACGGCAGGCCGGTCGACGTCCTGGTCAACAACGCCGGAGTCATGCCCAACGGCGCCTTCCTCGAGCAGGAGGACCGGATCGACCGGCTGACCATGGACGTCAACGTCTACGGAGTGATCCACGGCATGCGGCTGGTGCTGCCAGGGATGATCGCGCGCGGCCGCGGACACGTCGTCAACGTCGCCTCGCTGGCGGGCAAGTTCCCGCTCAAGGGCCTGGCGGTCTACAACGCCAGCAAGTACGCCGTCGTCGGCCTCAGCGCCGCCACCCGGCTCGAGATCGACGGCACCGGGGTCTCGCTCACCACCGTGCTGCCCAGCGCGGTACGCACCGAGCTCTCCTCGGGCATCGACCTCGGCGTCCTCCCGGCCGTCGACCCCGAGGACATCGCCGCCGCGGTCGTGAGGTCGGTCCGCACCCGCTCGGCCGAGATCGCCGTCCCCTCCTACGTCGGCCTCGCCGCCATCGGCGCCCCGCTCGTCCCCGAGCGGGCGATGCGCCTGATCCGCCGCGCCGTGCGCGACGACGCCGCGATCACCCGCGTCGACGACGACGTACGCCGCACCTACCTCGATCGCATCGAGGCGCAGTAGGAGATCAAGCCGGGCCTTTGGTCCTGGAGGTCGGGTCTTGAGAACGGTCACACGGGCGCTCGACGACAACAGGATTGTCACCATGACAACCACCCCCACGATCGACAGCCCAGGCAGAGCCCGATCCATCGATGAGGCCGATCGGGTGCAGTTGATGAGGCAGCATGCCAAGGCTGTGCAGACCGGCACATCGACACGGAACCTGAGTCAGCGCCGGGTTGCCCGGCTGCTTCCGGCCGGCTCCCCGCAGTGGGCTCTCCTCACGGTGATGCGCGAGGTACGAGCGCCGTCGTGGACGCCGCTGTCCGCAGCCGTACGCGTGGCGAACCAGGTGGGAGATGTCCGGGCCCTGCGGGAAGCGCGAGCCCGCCTGCGCCTGGCCGGCATCGAGCGGGCCTCGCTGGCCGAGCTGCGTGCGCTGGCCACGTTGAACCTGGCCATCAGCCATCACGAGGCAACCAACGCCGGCGCCCGGAAGGAGCGGGTCGAGCCATGACGATCACAGCGACCTCTCGTCCGCAGCGGACGAAGGTGAGCCACCGCGTGGCCATCGTGGAGCCGCACCCGGTGGTCGGCGAATCTCTCGAGCTGGCGCTCTCCAGGCATCGCTTCGACGCTCGCCTCCTGCCTTCGCTTCCCGATCACGCGAGCGCGACGGCACTCACCGCACAGGTCGTGCGCACTCGTGCGAGCATCGTGATCCTCGGCACGACGCTGGACGCAGGTGATCCGTGGCTGGCGACGATCGCCCCGCTGACGCGCGCCGGGATCGACGTGGTCGTCCTGACCTCGACCGCCGACCCAGCCTGTTGGGGACAGGCGCTGCGCCGGGGTGCGCGGGTGGTGGTGTCCAAGTCGCGGCCCCTCAACGATCTCATCTCGATCGTGCGGCGCCTGACGAACGGACTTCGCGTTCTCGACGTACAGGAGCGCGAACAGCTCATCGCGCACGCCGTGCGTCGCGATCTCGAGCTGGCCGGGCTCCACGAGCGCTTCGAACGCCTCTCCTCCCGCGAGGCAGAGGTCCTGGAGCAGCTCAGGAACGGGCTCACCGTGTCCCAGATCGCCGCTCGCAACGTGGTCTCACCTGCCACGGTCCGCACCCAGGTCAAGTCCATCCTGGCGAAGCTCGGAGTCTCTTCGCAGCTCGCTGCGGTCGGCGCCGCCCATCGCCTGGGCTGGCAGCCACCCAGGGCTCGCGCCCTTCAGGCTCGTCGGCTACCGGAAGCAGGATGATGGATCACCGCTCGTGACGAGCGGTTGATCGGGGCTCAGCCCCAGCGGTCGGCGAGCGTGCGGATCACGTTGAGGTTGCGGTTGGTGCTGATGGCGATGTGACGCTCGACGACGGCGTTGGTGATCTTCGTCTGCTGGAAGCTCTCGGTGAGCAGGTGCACCGCGCGACCGATGACGTAGACCCGCTCGCCCTCGCCCGCCCGGGCGACCAGCGCCTCGCGAGAGCTGGGGTCGCTGTGCTCCTTGCACAGGAACACGAACTGCCTGCCCTCGTGGCCCATCCCGACCGCCGCGGCGTCGTTGGCGATCACCTTCAGCTCGGCGGGTGTGGTGCAGATCGTCGGCACCTCGAAGAAGCGGTCGGCGGCGAAGGCCTCCTCCAGGATCGCCTCCATCTCGGCCCGGTCGCTGACGGGGTGGTCGAAGCGTACGTTGCCCGTGTTGATGTAGGTCTCGACGTCGGTTCCGCCTGCCCTGACGACCGCGGCCTTGATCGCCTGCTTGGGGAACTTTCGCGTCGCGCCCAGGTTGATGGCGCGCAGGAACGCGATCCAGGTGTGCCGCTCCATTGTCATTCTCAGATAGTCTCCACCCGTTCACCGCGCCGCAACCCCAACCCTGGAATCCGACCGATGCCTTCACAGCAGCTGCTTCCCACAGCGGCCCCGAGCACCTCGGGCTCCGCTTCGGCGCCCCGGACCGCCTCGGGCTCCGCTTCGGCCAAGACCCTGGACCTCTCCAGCGACCTGGTGGTCTACGCGGCGCGCCTGATGCGCCTCGTGCGCCGCGCGCTCGACCTTCCGGCCAGCGTCCGCGTCCTGACCATCCTCGACGCCATCGGGCCGCTCGGCATCACCGACCTGGCCCGCGCCGACGGCTGCTCCCAGCCGACCATGTCGGCGCAGATCGCCCAGCTGGTGGAGACCGGCCTGGTCAGCAAGGAGCCCAACCCCGCCGATGCGCGGGCGAGCCTGGTCACGCTCACCGACGCCGGCCGGGCCGATCTGGCCGAGGTGCGCGAGCGCATCTCACATCTCATCGCCGAGCGGCTGGAGTCGCGTCACCGCACCGAGGCCGACCTCGAGGCCGCCGTCTCGGTCCTGCGCGACCTGGTCGAGGGCGACACTCCAGCCTAGGCGAGCGCGGCGGCCGCAGCCGCGACCACATCGGGATCGGTCACCCAGTGACCACCGTCGTCGGCGACGCCCGGCGCCACCCGGCCGGCGGTCGCGACCCGGCGCTTGGCGGACAGGTGCACACCCTCGACCCCGAGCGCGGCCAGCGCCGCGATCGCGTCGACGGTCACCCCGCCCCCGGCCAGTACGTCCGGCCCGCCTACCGCGACCATCTCGGCGATCGTCGCGGCGCCCGCGGCGGCGGCCGGCGCACCGCCCGAGGTGAGCACCCGGTCGACCACACCGTCCAGCGACCGGATCGCCGCGACCGGGTCGGTGCTGAGGTCGATGGCCCGGTGGAACGTCACCGTCGCCTCGTACGCAGCGGCAGCATCGGCCAGGCCTCGGACCACCTCGACGTCGGGCTCCCCGTGCGGAGTGAGCGCGCCGATCACGATCCCGTCGGCCCCGGCCGCCAGGATCATCTCGGCCTCTCGCTCCAGCAGGTGGCGCTCCGCCAAGGAGAAGCCGAATCCTCCCGGCCGCGGCCGGACGAGCACGTGGACGCCCTGCCAGCCGTCGTCGGCGTCGGTGCCGCCGACCGCGTCGAGCACACTCTCGACCAGTCCCTGCGACGGGGTGACGCCACCGACCTCGAGCGCGGTGCAGAGCTCGACCCGGGTCGCCCCGGCCGCTCGCGCGGCGAGCGCGCCGTCCATCGAGGTCACCGCGATCTCGAGCGCGGTCATCGCGCCGCCCCCGACATCGGGACGAGCACGGCCGACGGGATGCCGCGCGCCTGCATCGCCGGCACCCGCGGAGCTCCAGTTCTCACGGCAGACAGTGTGCACCCGCCGAGTCGGCTCGTCCTAACACAGATCGCCGCCGAGTCGGCTCGTCGTAACGGGCCGACTCGGCGTGACTTCTCGTCAGTTCGAGCCGACTCGGCCGGAATCTCGGTCGGGATGAGCCGACTCGGCGGGTCAGGCGGAGCCTCGTGCCGCCCAGTCACGCAGGGTGTCGATGCGGGCCTTCAGCTGGTCGGCGTTGGCGACCGCGGCGGGCGGGCCGCCGCACTCCTTCCGGAGCCGGTTGTGGGTGACACCGTGGGGCGTCTTGGTGCGGTGGTGCCAGGCGGCGACCAGGCCGTTGAGCTCACGCCGGAGCACGGCCAGCTGCTCGTGGGCGGCGACCGCGGCGACGGGCTCGTCGGCGGCCACCGGACCCGAGGCCGACTTCTGCTTGCGGGCTCGGTCGCTCTGCCGCTGCTGGAGCAGCGTCTTCATCTGGTCGGCGTCGAGAAGCCCAGGGATGCCGAGGAAGTCCATCTCCTCCTCCGAGCCGACGTGCACCTCGCCGGAGTGGCCGAACTCGCCGCCGTCGAACAGCACCCGGTCGAAGCGCGCCTCCGAACCCATGGCCTCCCAGGCTCCGAGCTCCTCCTCGGAGGCGCCCTCCTCGGCGTTGGCCGCCGCCATCAGCGCGTCCTCCGCCGCGAAGATGTCGTCCTCGCTGGTGACCTTCTTGCCGAGCACATGGTCGCGCTGCAGCTCCAGCTCGGAGGCGAAGCCGAGCAGGTTGGGCACCGACGGCAGGAAGACGGAGGCGGTCTCACCCCGCGTACGAGCACGTACGAAGCGGCCCACCGCCTGCGCGAAGAAGAGCGGCGTGGAGGTGGTCGTGGCGTAGACCCCGACCGCGAGCCGGGGCACGTCGACGCCCTCGGAGACCATCCGGACCGCGACCATCCAGCGGTCGTCGGACTCGGAGAACTTGGCGATCTTCTTCGAGCCGGCCTTCTCGTCGGAGAGGACGACGGTGGCCGACTCCCCCGTGATCGACTTGATCGTCTTGGCGTAGGAACGCGCCGAGTCCTGGTCGGTCGCGATCACGAGCCCACCCGCGTCGGGTACGTGGCGCCGCACCTCGGTCAGCCGCTTGTCTGCGGCCGCGAGCACCGACGGGATCCAGGATCCGGCCGGGTCGAGCGCGGTGCGCAGCGCTTGCGAGGTCAGGTCCTTGGTCAGCGGCTCACCGAGGTGGGCGGCGATCTCGTCACCGGCGCGGGTGCGCCACTGCATCTGTCCCGAGTAGGCCATGAACAGCACCGGCCGGACCACGTGGTCACGCAGCGCCTCGGCGTAGCCGTAGGTGTAGTCGGCCGCCGAGCGCGGGATCCCGTCCTCGCCGGGTGCGTAGGTGACGAACGGGATCGGGTTGGTGTCGGAGCGGAACGGCGTCCCGGTCAGCGCCAGCCGCCGCGCGGCCGGCTCGAAGGCCTCCCGGACCCCGTCACCCCAGGAGAGCGCGTCACCGGCGTGGTGGACCTCGTCCAGGATCACCAGCGTCTTGAACCGCTCGGTGCGGATCCGCATCGCGAGCGGGTTGACCGCCACCCCGGCGTACGTCACCGCGATCCCGACGTAGTCGGCCGAGGTCTTGCCCTGGCCGGCGGAGTAGGTCGGGTCGATCGGGATGCCCGCCCGCGCGGCCGCCTCGGCCCACTGGACCTTGAGGTGCTCGGTGGGGGCCACGATGGTCACCCGGTCGACCAACCTGCGGCCGAGCAGCTCGGCGGCGACCGTCAGCGCGAAGGTCGTCTTGCCGGCGCCGGGCGTCGCCACGGCGAGGAAGTCACGGGGATGGTCGGAGAGGTAGGCGTTCAGCGCCTCCTGCTGCCAAGCACGAAGCTTGGGCGCAGTGCCCCAGGCGGCCTTGTTGGGCCACGCGGGTGTGAGAGCGCCGGGAAGATCGGCGCTACTCACGTCGCCGAGTCCGTAGCGCAGGCGCCAGAATACGCACCCGACGACGTGTTGAATCGATGGCTCGCTCGCTTACGCTCGCTCATTCGTCGTCGCCCTCGCCACCGCCCGGCGGCATCCCCTCGAAGATCTCCTTGCAGTCGGGGCAGACCGGGAACTTGGACCCGTCACGGCTCGGCACCCACACCTTGCCGCACAGCGCGACCACGGGAGTGCCCATGACCATCGCCTCGGTCAGCTTGTCCTTCTCCACGTAGTGGGAGTAGCGGTCGTGGTCACCCTCCTCGGTGGGGACGTCTTGATGACGAACGTCCTCCCGTTCCTTGACGGCTTCTTTCGTGCCGAATCCCAGGATGCCCATGACCGCCAGTCTACTGGTCCTCTAGTTGAGTTCCGGATCGGGCGGGCGTGTGGCGTGGAAGGCCAGCTCACCGGGCTGGCGGCGGAGCACCGCGGACCACATCGAGCTCACGTCGTCGAGGAAGGAGTCGTAGGGCTCGCTGTCGACGACGTACCAAGACCCTTCCTCGACCTCGCCCTCGAGCTGAGCGGCACCCCAGCCGGCGTAGCCGGCGAAGATGCGCAGCCGCGACAGAGTGCCGTCGACGAGCTCGACAGGGGTGTCGAGATCGAGGAGCCCGAGGCGCCCCACCACCGGCCGAAAACCCAGCGGCGGGTCGTCGGAGTCGACGAGGAGCGCGACCGCGATCGCGGAGTCCTTGCTCACCGGGCCGCCCTGGAAGAGAACGTCGGGAACGGCCACCGACGACGCCCACGGATGCAGCACCTCGGCGACCGGGACCGGCGAGGGCCGGTTCAGCACCACGCCCAGCGCACCGTCGTCGTTGACCTCGATCAGCAGCACGACGGTGTCGACGAAGTTGGGGTCGCGAAGCTCCGGGGTGGCTACCAGCAGCCGCCCGGCGCGTACGTCCTTCTGCTCCGTCATGACGCCATGATCGCATCACCCCGGGCACGTCAGGCGCAACAGGAAACCAACAAAGACGAAGGCTCCGGGGCCGGCGCAAGGGAGTTGCGGAAGGGAGATCCGCGGGAGGGAGCGCGCCGGCGCCCGGAGCCTGGCTCGATAGGTCCGTACGCAGCCTCAGGCCACCGAGCGGACCGCCCGGAACATGTCGACGAGACCGGAGAAGGGGCCTCGCTCGACGACCTCGGTGGCCGGCTCGTACTCGGCGCGAGCCCGCGCCTCGATCATCGAGCCGAGGCGGACGCACTCGGCGTCGGCGAACGCGCCCTTGCCCGCCATGACGGCCAGGGTCAGGTGCTCCTTGGTCTGCGACTTGGCGAGCGCTGTGGCCATCGCGTCGTCGACCGGAAGCGCGTGGTAGCGGTCGAGCACCGTGCGGATGCCCGGAAGGTCATCGGCGGCACCGTGCCAGGCCCTGACGACGGCATCCTCGAGGTCCATCGGCTGGTTGGCGAGCTCGGTCTCGATGCGGCCGGACAGGCGGGTGTGCCAGCGCAGCTGCAGGGCGGCGAGCAGGTCGAGCTCGTCGGTGAAGGTTTCGGTGACGCCAGGAAGATCCATGGGCAGCAGGCCGTCTCGACGCTCATCGACGGCGGCGACCACGCCGCGGAGGATCTCCCCGCGCTTGTGATGGCTGGTCCAGCTCATTTGTCGGCTCCTTGCGGAAGGTAGGCACTCACATACCGTGAGTACGTACTCATAGTATTGGCCATACCGACGGTATGGCCAATAGCCGGGACGGTGATTCCTGACACGGCCGTTAGAGTGGGTGGGTGGCAAAGTCGTCCGTGAGCAAGCTCGTCCCCAAGGTTCCCCCGCTTCCGTCGGTGCCGGGGATGTCACGGAGGCAGCAGTTCTCCGCATCGACCAAGAAGACGCTCGTCGAGGTCGCCGAGGAGCTCTTCACCGAGCACGGCTACGCGAGCACGTCCCTGGACGCCATCGTCGCCGGCGCCGAGGTCACCAAGGGCGCGCTCTATCACCACTTCAGCGGCAAGCAGGCGCTCTACGAGGTCGTCTTCGAGAAGGTCGAGGCCGCGACGGCGCAGAGCATCGACGCCGCCATGCGCGAGTCGAAGGACCCGTGGGAGCAGGCCCGGGCCGGGCTGCGCACGTTCCTGGAGGCCGTCCAGCAGCCGACCTACCGCCGCATCGTGGTGCAGGAGGGGCCTGCCGTCCTCGGCTACCAGCGCTACCGTGAGCAGGAGGAGCGCTCCACGTTCACCGTCGTCGAGGACATCGTCGCCGCCGTCCTGCGCGCCGGCGACCGGACCGTCGACGACGAGATGGTCGCCACCTTCGCCCGGCTCTTCTTCGGGGCGATGTCGGCCGCCGGCGAGTCCGTGACCGAGGCCAGCAACCCCGAGGACGCGGCCGAGCGCATCGAACTGGCCGTGACCTACCTGCTGACCGGGGTCCAGACCCTGGCGAAGCAGGGCGTCAAGGTCGAGGACATGCGCTGAGCGCAGCCACGCCCTACCTGACGGTCACGCCCCCGGCCTCGACCTGGCCGTTGCCCTTCGGGATCAGGTCCAGCCAGACCTTGCCCGGCGGGATCTCGATCGCGGCGCCCTGCGCGTCGGTGAAGGTGACCGCGCCCTTCTCACCCTTCTTCACCCAGGTCGCCTCGACGATCTGGCCCTCGCGCAGGATCCACGCCTTGCCGCGGCCGGTGAAGTGGGAGACGGGCACGATCGCGCCGCCCGGGTCCTTGTAGGGGGCGATGGTGGTCTTGGTCTGCGCGACCACGACGGTGTCGGCCAGGAACTGGCCGTTCTTCGCCATGTAGTTGTTCTGCAGGCGGTACTTGCCGCCCTTGAAGATCCAGTTGTCCGTGCGCGCCCGGGAGAACTTCACGTCGACGGCCTTGGCCGGCTTTCCACCGGCCAGCTTGGTGGTCGCGTCGCCCCAGGGCATGAAGTCGCTGGGCCGTTTGGCCTTGCCCTTCTTCTCGGCGGCCTTCCCGACCTTGGCGACCTTGCCGACCACGCTGTGCAGGAAGTCGTGGGGCTTGCTGGTGTCGCGTACGACGTAGGGGGTGGACATGTCGATCCAGGAGATGTCGTGCTTCTTCAGCTGCGCGAAGGTGTAGGGGGCCGCGCCACTGGTCAGGATCTTGGCACCGATCGGCGCGGCGATCCCCGCGTCGGTGGCCCGCATCGAACGGACCGGACCTGCCTCCTTCGGAAGCTGGGAGTAGTAGGCGACCGCCAGCCGGGTCACGCCACCCTCGACCAGCTCCTGGACGACCATGTCCGCCTTGGCCACGCCGTACTGCGGGTCGCTGGCCGAGGTGTTGTCGATCTTGACGATGTAAGCGGGGTGCTTGCGCGCGGCGCTCTGCCCCTCGGGGAGCTCGACACCGGTCAGCGGCTCGTGATCGGGCTCAGCCGGCGCGGACGGCGACGGCTTCGTCTCCTTGGGCTCCTCCTCCGAGGAGCCACAGCCGGTCAGGACCAGACCCGCGGCGGCCAGCGTTGCCACTGATCGCAGGAGGAACCCCGGGCGGGACGTACGCATCATCAATCTCCATCTGCATCGGCTCAGTACCAAGACGAGTGACAGACGGTAATCGTTGCATCCGAGCGAGGCGCGCCCGGGGTTCGGTCCTTGACCAGATCAGGCCACCGTGGCGCCGCCGTCCACATAGAGGGTCTGGCCGGTGATGTAGGAGGCCTCGTCGCTGGCCAGGAAGGCAGCGGCGGCGGCGATGTCGCCGGGCTCGCCGACGCGCTTGACCGGGTTGGCCTCGGCCGAGAGCCTGCGGAACTCGTCGACGTCGAGGCCGAGGCGGGCCGCGGTCTGGTCGGTCATCTCGGTGGCGATGAAGCCCGGCGCGATGGCGTTCACGTTGACGCCGTAGGGGCCCAGCTCGATGGCGAGGGTGCGGGTGAAGCCCTGCACGCCCATCTTGGCCGCCGAGTAGTTGGCCTGGCCGCGGTTGCCGAGGGCCGAGGTGGAGGAGACGTTGATGATCTTGCCGTACTTCTGCTTCACGAAGACCGCCTGCGCGGCCTTGCTCATCAGGAAGTGACCCTTGAGGTGGACGTTCATGACCAGGTCCCAGTCGTCCTCGGTCATCTTGAAGAGCAGGTTGTCGCGGGTGATGCCGGCGTTGTTCATCAGGATGTGCAGGCCGCCGAGCTCCTCGACGACGCGCGCGATCGCGGCCTCGGCGTCCTCGGCCTTGGCGACGTTGGCCCCGATACCGACCGACTTCGCGCCCTCGGCCAGCGGGAGCTTGGCGGCGGCCTCAGCGGCGGCGGCCTCGTCGAGGTCGATGATCGCGACCGAGGCGCCCTCCTCGGCGAAACGCGTGGCGACTCCGAAACCGATCCCTCGCGCCGCACCGGTGATGACTGCGACGCGTCCGTCGAAACGACCCATGACTCAAGCTCCTTTGGTTGTGACCGGCCCCACGAACACGTGCGGCCCCCGCCGACTGTAGCGAGGGCCGTACGTGATGTCGCGAGGTGTCTACTGATTGGTAGCAACCCAGGCGTCGCGTGCGGCCACACCCAGGTCGGGGTGGTCGGTGAAGAACGCGTCGACACCGGCGTCGAGGTAGGGGCCGACCTCGCAGCCGAGGTCACCGATCGCGATCGGGTCGGTGCCGATGCGGCACTCGGTGGGGAGGTTCTTGTTCTCGGCGCGCATGGTCCAGATGACGGTCGGCAGCCCGATGCGGTGGGCGCGGTCGGCGAGGTCGGTGGCCTCACCCAGGGTGCCGTCGGGATTGCGCGGGATGAAGTAGAACTTGTACGGCGCCACCTGGTCGGCGTACTTCTTGATGCTGCGCAGACCCTTGTCGGTGACCAGGAAGTCGTTGGTCACACCGGTCCCGGCGACGACCTGGTCGTAGGGCGCCCCGCCGAAGTCGATCAGCTGCACCAGCGGCGTGTCGACCATGCGGTTGAGGTCCTCGAGGTTGCTGATCTCGAAGGACTGGATCACCGCCGCGGCGCGCTTGCCGCCGAGCCCGTGGCTCTCGAGGCTCTTCGCGAGCGGCTCCTCGAGCGAGAGGCCGATGGAGTCGAAGTACGTCGGGTGCTTGGTCTCCGGGGCGACGCCGATGGTGCGGCCCGTCTCGGCCTCCTTGGCGTCGATCAGGTCGAGCACCTCGTCGAGGGTCGGCACCTCGTAGAGGCCGTCGTAGGCGGTGTTGGCCGGGCGGTCGCCCGGGATGCGCTCCTTGGCCCGCAGCGTCTTCAGCTCGGCGAGGGTGAAGTCCTCGGTGAACCAGCCGGTCAACGCCTTGCCGTCGATGGTCTTGGTCGTCTTCCGCCCGGCGAACTCGGGGTGGTCGGCGACGTCGGTGGTGCCGGAGATCTCGTTCTCGTGGCGGGCGACGAGCACGCCGTCCTTGGTCGAGACCACGTCGGGCTCGATGAAGTCGGCACCCTGCTGGATGGCCAGGTCGTACGCCGCGAGGGTGTGCTCGGGCCGGTAGCCGGAGGCACCGCGGTGGCCGAAGACGATCGGCTCGGCGTGGTGGTGCTTGGCCGCATTGGCCGCCTTGGCGGTCTGGGCGGTCTGGGCGGCGGTGGCGGTGGCCGCCGCCGAGGCGGGGTTCGAGACCAGGACGGTCCCGGTGGCGAGCGCCGCGGCGGCAGCGAGCGCGAGAGTACGCATGCGAGTGGGGTTCGGCGTGTTCATGACCCGATCACACCGGCCCCGGGAGTCGCTGCGGCCGGTGTGCGGTGAACGCCGCGTGACGATCTGTCGGCGGCTCAGGCGGCGTCTCGACCGCCCAGCTCAGGCGTACGCCGCTCCGCGATCACGTCCTGGAGGACGTCGGGGTTGTTGGTGATGATGCCGTCGACACCACGGTCGAGGACGGAGCTCATCGTGGCGGCGTCGTCGACCGTCCAGGAGTGGATGTCCATCCCGAGCCTGTGGACCCGGGCGACGTAGCCGGCGTCGAAGGAACCGTGGTGCGGGTTGATCTGGTCGGCCCAGGTGTAGCTGTCCAGGTCGGCGTAGGCCGGGGTGCCGAGCAGACCGACCGGCACCTCGGGCTGGATGCTCTTGTAGGTCTTCATCGCCCCGAAGTCGAAGCTCTGCACGGCGAGCCGGCCGGCGGCGACGGCGGAGTCGACGTAGCCCGGGAAGGAGTCGAGCTCGGCGGCCACCTTCTTCTCGATGCCCGGGTAGAGCCCGGGCGACTTGAGCTCCATCAGGATCCCGGACCGCGACGGCCGCACCTGGGCGACCATCTCCTTCAGCGTCGGCACCGGTTCACCGGCGTACCTCTCGCCGAACCAGGAGCCGGCATCGAGGGTCCTGATCTCGGCGAGGGTGAAGTCCTTGACGTTCCACGGCGAGCGGCCGGGGAAGCGCTGCTCGACGTCGGTGGTGCGCGACAGGGTGGTGTCGTGCATCAGCACGAGCTCACCGTCCTTGGTGGCCTGCACGTCCGACTCGATCCAGTCGGCGCCCTGCTCGATGCCGACCGCGAAGGCGGCGAGGGTGTTCTCGGGGGCGTACGCACTCGCGCCGCGGTGGGCGGTGACGGTGATGTCCTCGGCCCGGTGGGCCTCGACGGCGTTGACCGCCACCGGAGCGAGCATCGTGCCTGCGGCCAGTGCCACGCCGGCCAGCGTTGAAGTGAAGGTCTTGGACGCGACGGACGACAGCGACATGGCGCACTCCCGAGATCAGTGGATGACGACTGATCTCGAGTGAATCGGCCTCCGCCGACCGCGCCCCGACTGATTGATGGCCGGAGCCGTACGCCTCGGTGAACTCAGCCCAGCACGGCGCGGAGCCGGTCGGCGTACTCCTTCTGCTCACCGGATGCGTACTTGTGACGCGGCCAGAAGAAGCCCTTGAGCCCGTCGCCGCGGCTGCGCGGGACGACGTGGAGATGCAGGTGAGGCACCGACTGGCTGACCACGTTGTTGACCGCCACGAAGCTGCCCTGCGCACCGAGGCCCTCGACGACCGCGGCGGCCAGGCGCTGGGCGTTCGCGACGAAGCCTCCGTGCAGGTCGGGCGGGAGATCGAGGAGGGTCGCGAGGTGCTGCCTGGGCACCATCAGGATGTGGCCCTTCTGCACCGGGCGGTGGTCGAGGAAGGCCAGGAAGCCGTCGTCCTCGAAGACCACCTCGGCCTCCAGGTCACCGGCGACGACATCGCAGAAGACACAGCTCACGCCGCCACCTCCGTTGCGCAAGCGCCATCGTACGGACGCGGCGGCGTGAAGATCCCATGGTTCGCTCGCTGGCGCTCGCTCACGACTCGTCACCCCACGACAGCGTCGCGACCACGAGGTCGACGGTCGGCAGGACCAGGTCGGCGAGGTCGGGGTGCGGGAATGAGTAGATCAGCCGCGACTCGTAGAGCCGGTCGGGCGAGGCCACCCACCGCTCCCCCACCGTCGTGGTCTCGGCCTGCAACGGATGCCGCACCATCCCGAACGGTGCCGGCCGGCTGAGCGCGACCGCCAGCCCGGCCGGGCGCCGCCCGACGCGCTGCAGCCAGAAGGCCAGGAACGCGGCGCCCTGCTGGGCGGCCGCCTCCTTGGCCGCGTTCATCCACCGGGCCCAGTCGGGCTGCTCGTTCCTGGACCGCTGCACCTTCGGGAGGACCTTGTCGGTGAGGTCGGCGAGCTGGTAGTCGCGTACGTCCTCGTCGGACATGTCCACGACGTACCACTCCTGCGCCTTCGGCAGCCGCAGGTCGACGTGCGGCTTGGGACCGAGCGTCTTGAGCACGTCCTTGATGCCCAGGCGGAACCGGTTCGGCCCGGCCGGGTCGAAGGTGACGTACGCGATCTCCTCGATGTTGGCGGTCAGGAAGTCACGCAGGCCGTCGGCGTTGCGCAGCTGGGCGCGCCGGCGCGTGTCCTCGGCGAGGAACGTCTCCAACGCCTCCTGGGAGGAGAAGAGCATCGCCTCGTACGGTGGCCGGTTGCCGCGGTCCCCGGGGAAGACCCTGATCCGGGCCTCGTCGAGCTGGGGAACGACAACCTGCCCCGTACGCAGCGCGGCACCGACCGCGTCGGCGTCGGTGGCGGCGAGCGCCACCTCCAGCGCGCGGTTTCGGTAGCCGTCGATCATCGTCCGAGGCTAACCCTCGGACGTGGCCGGATCTGTCTAGGCGGCGCCGAGACGCTGTGGCGTGTCGTCGTCGCAGGTCGCGAAGAAGTTGCCGACCTCGTCGACCATGTGGCTGAACGACTTCGCCGCGAAGAGCACCGGCTGGTAGTGGGTGATGTCGTAGTCGACGGTCGCCATCTGAGCGAAGTCGATCGGACGCACCTCCACCTCGTGCATCTCCTCGATCTCGCCGTAGGAGGAGAGCAGCCCGGCCCCGTAAGCCTTGATGTCACCGTCCTCGTGGAGCACGCCGAACTCGATCGTGAACCAGAAGACGTCGGCGACGACCTGGAGCGCCTCCCTGGTCTCCACGCGCCGCGCGGCCGCCCCGGCGAGCCGCTTGACCTCGGCGACCTGCGGGTCGGCGAGGAGGTTCCCGTGGCCGATCACCTCGTGGATGATGTCGGGCTCCGGGGTGTAGAGCGGCACGGCGTGGTGACGCAGATACTGCGTCGAGTGGAACTGACCGTCGGCCAGGCTCCCGTAGAACTCCTCCAGCGGGACGATCCCCGCGGCCGGGACGTACTCGAACCCGGTCAGCGGCTTCAGACCCGCCGAGACCTCGTCGAGCTGTGGCACCCGGTCCTGGGGGAGGTTCAGGGCCTCGACCGCCGCGATGTAGTTGCGGCAGGCGTACTTCGCGTGCAGCGGTGCGATCTCCCGGCACACCGTCCGCCAGATCTCGTTCTCCGTCTCGGTGTAGTCGATCCGGGGCACCGGCTGCCCCGGCTTCCAACCGAGCGCCGCGCCAGCGATCTCGCTGCGTCGAGCCCGGTATTCCTGGTCTGCGAACCCGGGGTGGTTGTCCCCCAGATGCACCTCGACCTGCCCGTCCTCGCCCACGGTGACGGGCGAGTAGAGCTGTCCTTCCTCGAACATCCTTACCTCCATGTGACGTACGCCTCACAACCCTATCGCGCACGCCAGGAAAGGCCTCCTGCCAGGGAGATGAACAGCAGGAAGTCTTACGTTCTGAAGAGGCAGTACGAGGAAACACCGAGCACGCGCAACCAACCGACCACGCGCGACCCGAGGGGTGCGGGGACATCCCCGCCGCGACGCTCCAGCAACGCGCCACACGACATGGGGGTGCGGGTGGCGAAGCCCCCGCCTCCGCGCGAAGCGCGGGCAAATGACGAGAGCGACGTGGCTCGCGCTTTCCGCGAGCACACGCCGCCCTCGATCGAGTGGAGCTGCGGGGAATCGAACCCCGGTCCTCGAGCGCCGTGCCAGGTCTTCTCCGGGTGCAGTCTGTGGGTGGCGTTCTCTCATCCCCGGGGCTCGACGCAGACACGTCCCCGACAGGCTCAGCCGACTAGATGTCCCTCATGCCCCGTCGGCATGTGCATGAGGTGAGTCTCCTAGATGACGCCTGGATCCGAGCCGGAGACGGATACTCGGTCAGACGCTTCGATCACCGCGTCAGGCGGCGAGAGCGAAGGAACTGCGCTTAGCGTTGGCAGTTATTGGTTTCCAGCGATCGTTTACGAGATGACGCTGGCTCCTCGACCCGCTTCCCCTGGGAGCAACGTCCCAAGTCGAAACCGATCAGCCCCTTTTGAGTTTTCAATGCCAGCGATGCTGGCAACAGGACAACACTACAGTCCCCTGCAGACATTCCCCACTCGGTTATCCCTTCATCCCCTTGAGCTTGCGCCCGACCTCGACCTCGGCCTCCCGCTTGGCCGTACGCTCGGCGATGGTGTTGCGCTTGTCCCACGACTTCTTGCCCTTGGCGACGCCGATCTCGACCTTGGCGCGGCCGTTGAGGAAGTAGAGGGCGAGGGGGACGACGGTGAGGCCCTTCTCGGCGACCTTGCGCTCGATCTTGTCGATCTCGGCGCGGTGGAGAAGCAGCTTGCGCTTGCGGCGGGCGGAGTGGTTGGTCCAGGTGCCGTTGAGGTATTCGGGGATGTGGATCCCGTGGATCCAGGCCTCGCCGCGGTCGATGTCGACGAAGCCGTCGACCAGGGACGCGCGACCCTCACGCAGCGACTTCACCTCGGTGCCCTGCAGGACCATGCCGGCCTCGTAGGTGTCCTCGATGTGGTAGTCGTGTCGCGCCTTCTTGTTCTGCGCGATCATCTTGCGCCCCTGCTCCTTCGCCATTCCTCCATTCTCTCAGGCAGGAGGTCATGACCGCGAAACGTTTAGGCCTCAGCCGCCCGAATCAGCCCAGCAATGGCACCGGGTCGACCGGGGTCCCGTCACGCAGGACGGTGAAGTGCAGGTGACAGCCCGTGGACCAGCCCGTGGTCCCCGCGTACGCCACGGTCTCACCGCGCCCCACGCTCCCCGAGCGCCTCGCGTAGCTCGAGATGTGGTTGTAGACGGCGGTGTAGGAATGCCCGTTGACCTTGCCCAGGTAGAGGTGCAGGCGGTTGCCCCACACACTCGAGTAGGAGGTGGAGATGATCTGCCCGGACTCGATGGCGAGCAGCGGCCGCCCGCAGGGCGCGTGGTAGTCGGTGCCGTTGTGAAGGGCGACGTAGCCGTAGATCGGGTGCTTGCGGATCCCGTAGGGCGAGGTGATGTAGGTGTCGGTCACCGGGGGCCCGAAGAGGCCGCCGACCGAGCCGACGTTGCGGTCGGTGCCGGATCCGGCCGATGCCAGCGACCGGATCTTCGTACGCAGCGCCGACTCCTCCGCCTCCAGCTTGCGCAGCTCGGCGGCGTCCGCCGCCCGGGCCGCCTCGGCCGAGCGCTTCGCGGCGGCCGCCCGCTCCGCCAGGGTGGACATCTCGGCGTGGGCCGCAGCGGCCTGGTCCCGGACCGAGTCGACCTCGGCGACCAGCTCTCGGGCCTTCTTCTCCTTGGCCGCGACCGCGTCGGTCGCCTCCTGCACCTCGGCCTCGCGGACGACGAGCATCGTCTCGGTCGCCTCCATCCGCTGGAGGGTGGCGTCCTGGCCCGCGTTGGCCGCGTCGACGTACGTCTGCTGACGCATCAGGTCCTCGAGCGAGCCGCCGGAGAGCAGGGCCGCGGCCTGCGCCAGGCGTGGGTCTCCCCCGGTGAACCGGGAGAGGATCTCGTCGCGCATCTCCTCGCGCTGCGCCTTCACCTCGGCCTGGCCCTCGGCGAGCTCCTTCTTCGCCGCCGCGAGGAGTACCTTCTGCTCGGCGAGCTCCGCCTTCACCTGAGTGTGGGCGGCCTGCACCTCGACGAGCCGGGCGTTGAGCTCGTTGAGCCGGGTCTGGGCCCGGTCCAGCTTCTCCCGCGCCGCGGCGTACGTCGCCGATGCCTCCCGCAGCCCAGCGCTGGAGTGCTCCAGGTCCTCGGCTGCGGCCTTCTGGTCACGCTGGACCTCCCGCTGCTCCTGCTCGAGCCGGTCCCGCTCGTCCGCGGAGGACGGCAGGGAGGGCGAGAGCAGGACGGTAGCCACCACTGCGCAGCTCAGCGCAGCAGCGAGCCGACCGGCACGGGGGAAGGCGCGCACGGATCAAACCTCGGTCTGTGGGGAAATGTTACCGACAGACGGTAGGCGATCCGGATCAGACCTTGATGTATTTCCTCGTGAGCAAGAGTGTCGGGACCAGCGTGAGCAGGATGCCGAGGATCGCGACGATGGCGAAGGAGCTGAAGAACTCCTCCCAGCCGACCCACTGGGTCACCGCGGTGGACGAGAGCCGCTGCTCGACGCCGAAGTACATCACCGAGGCCAGCGCGACACCGGACAGCGCGATGCCGACCAGGGCCACCACGAGCGACTCGAGGAGGAACGGGAGGGCGATGTAGAGGGTCGAGGCACCGACCAGCCGCATGATCCCGATCTCGCGGCGGCGGGCGAAGGCGGCCAGCCGGATGGTGTTGGCGACCAGCAGCAGCGCCGCGATGACCAGCACGATCGCGCCGACCAGCGCCGCGCTCTGCAGCCCGTCGACGGCGGCGAGGATCGGCCCGGTGACCTCGTGGACGTCACCGACGTGATCGATGCCGTCCAGGCCGGCGACGGCCTCGATGATCTCGGCGGAGTGGTGCGGGTCGGTCATCGTGACCCAGTAGGACTCCCACATGTCGTCGGCCTTGACCACCGGGTCGGGACCGCTGACGCCCTCGACGTCGAGAGCCTGCAGCCGCTCGTAGGCCTGCGCCTGGCTCTCCTCCTCGACCTTGTCGACGTACTTGTTGTCGTCGAGGGCGTCGGTGATGACCTTCTTCTGGCTGTCGTCGACGGCGCCCGCGCACTGCGGGTTGCGGTCGTTGGCGCCGTTGCACATGTAGAAGGTGATCTGGAGCTCGTCGCCCCAGACCTCCTCGGTCAGCTGGGCCTGCTCACGCAGCAGCAGGCCGACACCGGCCAGGGTGAGCGAGACGAGCAGGGTCAGGGCCACCGCGACGTGCATGGACAGGTTGCGGCGTAGCCCCTGGCGGAGCTCGGTGAATACATAACGCAGCTGCATGGCGGGTAGAGGAAACTTTCTCTAGTCGTAGAGCCTGGTCGGGCGAGCGGGTCCGGCTGAGGGCTGAGGCCTCAGAACTGGGCGCCGTAGCCGCCCTGGACCTGGTCGCGTACGAGGTGGCCGTGCTCGAGCTCGATGACGCGCTTGCGCATCTGGTCGACCATCTGGACGTCGTGGGTCGCCATCACGATGGTGGTGCCCGACCGGTTGATGCGGTCGAGCAGACGCATGATGCCGACGGTGTTGCCGGGGTCGAGGTTTCCGGTCGGCTCATCGGCGATCAGGATCATCGGCCGGTTGATGAACGCGCGGGCGACGGCCACGCGCTGCTGCTCACCACCGGAGAGCTCGTCGGGCATCCGGTCGCCCTTGCCGTCGAGACCGACCAGCTCGAGCGTCTCCGGGACGCGCTGGCGGATCTCGCGGTTGGAGTGGCCGGTCACCTGCATCGCGAAGGCGACGTTCTCGGCGACGTTCTTGTTCGCGAGGAGGCGGAAGTCCTGGAAGATCGTGCCGACCTGGCGGCGCAGCCGCGGCACCTTCCAGCCGGCGAGCCGGTTGATCTCCTTGCCGGCGACGTAGACCCGGCCGGTGGTCGGCCGCTGCTCGCGCAGCATGAGCTTGAGCGCCGTCGACTTGCCCGAGCCCGACTGCCCCACAAGGAAGACGAACTCCCCCTTCTGGATGTCGATCGAAAGGCTGTTGAGGGCGGGTCGGGCCTGCCCTGGATAGGCCTTGCTGACCTTCTCGAAGCGGATCACCGCACCGAGGGTAGTGCAATGGTGGTGGGCTCAGCACTTCGGCTCTGACATACCTGCCCCTGTACTCTGACGGCGTGCGCTCTGCAGTCCGGATCCTCATCGGTGCCGTAGTCCTCACCGCGATCGCGGTCGGGGTCGGCGTGCTCACCCTGAAAGACGACGAGCCGGAAGCCCCCGAGGTGAAGGGCGACTTGAGCACCGCCGACACCACCACGATGCACGTACGTCGCGGCGCGTTCTGCGACCGCGTCCCGACCGAGGACGCGACCGAGGCCCTCGGCGGCGCCGCCACCGAGAAGAAGGCCTACGGCGACGGTGACCAGACCGCCATCTCGGGCCAGGTCAACGACGTCGCCCAGGAGTACGGCTGCATCTGGACCGGCCCGGAGGACGCGGCCACCTCGGCCCGCGCCTGGGTCTTCGCCCCGCCGGTCACCCTCGACTGGGCAACTCAGATGACCAAGAGCGTGCCCAAGGGCTGCAAGGCCGCGTCGACCCCTGCGTACGGCAAGCCGTCGGTCGCCCTCACCTGCACCGACGCGAAGAAGCAGCCGAAGGTGGTCTACCGCGGGCTCTTCGGTGACGCCTGGCTCTCCTGCGAGCTCACCGGCAAGGTCGGCGAGTCGACCGCCGCGCTGCAGAAGCGTGCGTCGCGCTGGTGCCTGGTGACCGCCACCGCGGCCGCCGCCTGACGCTAGGGGCTCATCAGGCGTCGAGCGGAGCGTCGTTTGCATCGACCTAAAGTCGAGTGCTTTAATCGACTTAGTCGCTCGGGCCGGGTAGACACCTCACCGGGCGGCGTGCGCCGCCGCGGGCACTGAGTCAGAGCAGAGCCGGCTGGCGAGAGCGGGTGGGGTCCTTAGGGATGGGGATCCCACCCGCGACGCGGGACGCGTTGCATCCAGCACCGCGACGCGAGCCACGCCAGGACGGTGTCGGCGAACTCCTGCGGCTGGTTGCGGTGCACGAAGTGGCCGACGTCGAAGTGGACCAGGTCCGCCTCCGGGATCCGGCGAGCGACCTTCTCCAGGTCGGCCGGCGGGATGTGGCTGTTGCCGCCACCGGCCACGATCAGGGTCGGCATGGGCAGCAGCTCGAGCTGCTCCCACATCCAGGCATCGTACGTCGTCGCCTCGACCAGCAGGGACGCGATGCACTCCCAGTCGTGGGGCATCGGCCTGGTGGCGCGACCGGGCAGCCTCCGCCTGCGCGGCGCTGGCGGCACCACGTCCTCGATCACCAGCCGGGAGACCAGGTCGGGCCGGTGCATGGCGAGCAGGAGGGCGACGTTGCCACCGGTCGAGTGCCCGATCACCACGGCACCGGAGATCCCGAGCGAGTCCATCGCCGCGATCACGTCGTCGGCGATGAGCCGGTGGGAGTAGTCGGAGGCCCAGTCCGAGTCCCCGTGCCCACGCATGTCGAAGGCGTGGACCCGGTGCTCGGCCGCGAACGGCGGCACAACCTCCTGCCACCGCTTCGCACTGCCTCCGAGCTCGTGCAAGAGCACCATCGGCACCCCGTCCTCGGGACCGTAGACGTCATAGGCGTACGTCGCCCCGCGGCCCGGAAGGGGAAGCCTGGTGCGCGTCCGCGCAGCCATCAGCTCAGTTCTGCTCGGCCTTCTCGGCACCCCGGCGCCAGCGGATGCCCGCCTCGAGGAACCCGTCGATGTCCCCGTCGAAGACGGCCTGCGGGTTGCCGACCTCGTAGGTCGTACGCAGATCCTTGACGATCTGGTAGGGGTTGAGGACGTAGTTGCGCATCTGGTCGCCCCAGGACGCGGCGACATCGCCCTTCAGCTCCTTGAGCTGCGCCTCCTCCTCGGCCTTCTTCAGCGCGAGCAGCTTGGCCTTGAGGACGATCATCGCGGCGGCCTTGTTCTGCAGCTGCGACTTCTCGTTCTGGCAGGAGACCACGGTGCCGGTGGGGATGTGCGTCAGCCGGACCGCCGAGTCGGTCGTGTTGACCGACTGGCCACCGGGGCCCGAGGAGCGGTAGACGTCGACCTTGATGTCGTTCTCGTCGATCTCGATCTCGTCGGTCTGCTCGAGCACGGGCACGACCTCGACCGCGGCGAAGGACGTCTGGCGGCGGCCCTGGTTGTCGAAGGGGCTGATCCGCACCAGGCGGTGGGTGCCGGCCTCGACGGAGAGGGTGCCGTAGGCATAGGGGGCGTGGATCGCGAAGGTGGCGGACTTCAGCCCGGCCTCCTCGGCGTAGGAGGTGTCGAAGACCTCGACCGGGTACTTGTTGCGCTCGGCCCAGCGGACGTACATCCGCATCAGCATCTCGGCGAAGTCGGCGGCGTCGACGCCACCGGCGCCGGAGCGGATCGTGACCAGGGCCTCGCGGGAGTCGTACTCCCCCGAGAGCAGGGTGCGGATCTCCAGGCTCTCGACGGCCTTCTTGACCCGGCCCAGCTCGGCCTCGGACTCGGCGAGCGTGTCGGCGTCGCCCTCCTCCTGGGCCATCTCGACCATCAGCTCGAGGTCCTCGATGCGGCTGCTGAGCTCGGTGAACTTGTTGAGCTCGCCCTGCAGCAGGGAGAGCCGTCCGGTGACCCGGGTGGCGTTGTCCTGATCGTCCCAGAGGTCGGGCGCGGCGACCTGCTCGCCGAGGTCGGCGATCTCCTTGCGCATCGCGTCCAGGTCCAGCACCTGGCCGATGGTCTGCATCGTTGCCTGGAGCTGCTTGATCTCGGTGTCGAATTCGGGGCCTGCCACGTCTTACAGGTTACTTGACGCGTGGTGCAGCACCCGATTCGCCGGCCCACATATGCGCTCGCCCTCCGGCAAGGGGAACCGGAGGGCGAGCGCCAGGGGGATATGTGGGGGTCGGCCCGTCGGAACGGGCCCCGAGACTGAGCCGCGAAGGTTCAGGCCTGGTGGATCGAGCCGGCGAACCAGCCGTCCCAGGCAGCCTCCTCACGAACAGCCGTACCCGGCTTGGGGGCGTGCAGCATGATCGCCTCGCCGTTCTCCCAGCGCAGGAAGATGCCGACGTGGTAGACGGGGCTGCCCCAGAACATCAGGTCACCGCGCTGGATCTGGTCGTTCGGGATCGTCGGCAGCGCAGCGGCCTGGTCCCGCGAGACCCGGGGCAGCTCGATGCCGGCGGCGCTGAAGGCGTACTGCGTCAGGCCGGAGCAGTCGAACGCGCTCGGACCGGTGGCACCCCAGACGTACGGGTCGCCGATCTGCTCCGAGGCGACGCTGATCGCCCGCTCGATCTTGCCCTGCTGGCTCGCGGCGAAGGCCTTGGCCTCCGCCTCGGCCCTCTTCTTCGCCTCCGCGGCCTTCTTGGCCGCGATCGCTGCCTTGCGCTTCGCCTCGGCGGCCTTGCGGGCGGCCTCGGCCTTGCGCTGCTGCACCTCGACAGCCCTTTCGAGCTGCTGGATGTCGGTGAGCATCGCCGCGGGGGTGGCCGAGACCTCCAGGGTCGGAGCCTCCACCACCTTGGCCGACTCGACGCTGGACTCGACGCTCGACTCGACGCTCGACTCGACGGACGTCGGCGAGGAGACCGGAGCGGCATTGGCGGCGGGGACCGCCACCAGGGCGCCGGCGGCGATGCCGCTGGCGAGGGTGATGCGGCCGGCGAGCTTGCCGTGGCCGCTGAGCGTCGTCCTGAGCTTGTCGATGGGCGATCCTGCGATCGTCCGTGCGGTCGAGCTGTTCGGCGACCGGAACGGGCGCGCGGTGCCTCGATGGGCAGGACGAGATACGGACTTGGACATGCGTGAGTTCCTTCCCACGCCTGCGAGGTGAGCTGTCGGGTTCGGGCTGAAAGGTGCCCGGCCATCCGTGGATGACTTCACCCCAAGCGACCGTCCGAGTTAGTCGCGTGGAACTTGGGTCCCCCGCTCCTGTCCCATACGTACTGCTGAGTGTGAGGGGTAAGGGGGTTCAGTAGTAGGGGCCGGCGTCCGGAGGGACAGGATTCGGCGTGTACCGGGGCCGGTCGTGCGTTGTGCACGGCTCAACCAAGGTGACACGCGATCTGGAGCGGATCCAATCCCGAATGCTCGCATCTTGGGCACATTCCGCGTGGTTACGCGTGTTTTTGCCGTCGTTTGTGAGTCATCTCACGCACTGAACAGTGGTTTGACGCCGTGTCGAACTTGCGGTTTCTCCCCTGTTTCGAGTCGGCTGCGCCTACTCTCCGGCTTCCAGCCGGAACCCGACTCCGCGGACCGCGACGACCTTCTCCTGGACGCCGGCCGCCTCGAGCTTCTGGCGCAGGCGTCCGACGGTGACGTCGAGGGTCTTGGTCGAGCCGTACCAGTTCTCGTCCCAGACCTCGGCCATCAGCCGGTCGCGGGAGACCACCTTGTCGCGGGAGGCGGCCAGCACGGCCAGGAGCGCGAACTCCTTGCCGGTCAGCGTCACCTCGCGCTCGCCGGCGTAGACACGGTGAGCGGCGACGTCGATACGCAGGGCGTCGTCGTCGGCGCCGGGCTCGACCGGGCCCGAGCGGCGCAGGAGCGCGCGGACCCGGGCCTGCAGGACGGCCAGCGCGAACGGCTTGGCCAGGTAGTCGTCGGCACCGGCGTCGAGGCCGACCACCAGGTCGATCTCGGCGTCACGGGCGGTGAGGATCATGATCCCGCCCTCGTAGCCGTTGTCACGCGCAGCCTTGCAGACCTCGAGCCCGTCCATGTCGGGAAGGCCCAGGTCGAGCAGCACGAGCTCGGCCTCGTAAGGGGGCGCGAGCAGCTCCAGCGCCTTCTTGCCGGAGTCGACCCAGGTGACGTCGTAACCCTCTCGCTGGAGCGTGCGCACCAGCGGAGCGGCGATGTCCTCTTGGTCTTCTACGACGAGCACGGAGTTAGACATGGAGAGAACAATAGTTACAGCCCCGTAGGGCTTGTGAAGAGATCCCCCCTTTCAGATAAGCGCGTGATCACATCGTTAGGTCCGAGCTGATCGATACCGAGCGGATCCTCCGCCCCTTCGGCGACCTCCTCCCACGTGATCGGGGCCGCCACCGTGGGGATCTCCTTGCCCCGCAGCGAGTAGGGACAGATCGTCGTCTTCGATCCCGAGTTCTGTGACCAGTCCAGGAAAACCTTGCCTGACCTGCGACTTTTGGTCATCGTTGCGGTGACTTTACGTGGATGGGCCTTCTGCAGGTCCTCGGCGATCTCCTTGGCCAACGCGGTGGCGACGTCCGGCTCGACGGGCTCCGGCAGGGCGGCGTACAGATGCACTCCCTTGCTCCCGCTGAGCACCGGCGTCGCGGCGAGATCACGGGCGCTGAGGGCTTCGCGCACCAGCAGGGCCACCTCGCAGCACTCCTGGAGACCGGCCGGCTCGCCGGGATCGAGGTCGATCACGATCCGGTTGGCGCCGGCCGGGGTGCCGTCGGCACCGACGGTCCACTGGTGGACGTGCAGCTCCAGCGCGGAGAGGTTGGCGGCCCAGGTGAGCGCCGCCAGGCTGTCGAGGATCGGGAAGGTCAGCGTGCCTTCCTTGTGATCGGCGGCGCGGGAGCCGGTGGTCGGGACGGTGACCGTGCGGACCCAGCTCGGGGTGCCGGCCGGGGCGTTCTTCTCGAAGAACGACATGTCCCCGACGCCGTGCGGCCAGCGGATCCTCGTCACCGCGCGATCCTCGAGCTGGGGAAGGAGAACCGGCGCGACCTGGGCGTAGTAGTTGAGCACCTCCCCCTTCGTCATCCCGGTGCGCGGGTAGAGCACCTTGCTCAGGCTGGTCAGGGTCAGGACGCGGCCGTCGACCTCGACGCGTACCTCTTCTCGGTCGACCATCACAGATCCTCCGGCTCGATGTCCTCGCGGATGCCGATGAAGCTCGGCTGCCGCAGCCGGCCCTTGTAGCTCGCTGCCGCCACCGCGGTGCCGTGGGTCTCCACCTCGACGACGAGGAGCGGCTCGACCCAGTGCGTGCCGCGCGCGTCCACGGACGGCACTCCCCCGTCGGGATCGACGTCGGGCCCGGCGAAGGGGTTCCGGTCGCTCTCGCGGAGCAGCTCCCCGAGGCGCTGTGCCCGCTTGCCGGTGATGCCGCTGCCGACCCGCCCGCGGTAGATCAGGCCGTCCGGCGTCGGCTGACCGACGAGCAGGGCGCCGAGACGCTCGGTGCCGCCCTCGGTGCCGACCTCCGGGCGCCAGCCGCCGACCACGAGCGAGGCCCGGTAGCGGTGGGCCAGCTTCACCCAGTCCTTGCTCCGCTCGCCGGGCCGGTAGCGGCTCCCGCGCCGCTTGGACACGATGCCCTCCAGCCCCTGCGCCTTCGTCACCTCGTGGAGCATGTGGCCGTCGTCGTAGGTCGCGGGCACCTGCCACGAGCCCAGGTCTCCCTCGGCGTGGACCGCCTCGAGCACCTTGCGGCGCTCGGTCCAGGGCTCGTCGATGAGCAGCCGCCCGTCGAGACGGAGAAGATCGAAGACCATGTAGGTCGCCGGGATCCGCTCCGCGAACCGCGCCGCCCGGCGGACGTCACGGTTGTGCATCCGGTCCATCAGCACCCGGAAGTCGGGGAGCCCGGCCTCGTTGAGCGCGATCACCTCGCCGTCGACGACGATGTCGCGCTCCGGGCCCGTCGCGATCTCGGGCCAGGCAGGGGTCGCGTCGTTGTCGTTGCGCGTGGTCAGTCGGGTCTGCGTACGTCCTTGCTCGGACTCTCCGATGAGCCGGATGCCGTCCCACTTCACCTCATGGACCCACTCCTCCCCCGGAGGTACGTGGCTGCCGGGCGTCGCCAGCATCGGACGCAGCATCGAGTGCATGAACCCATCTTGCTTCATCTCCCGGACGTGCGTGACGGCTCTGACGTGGGTGAATGGGGTACCGGTATCGGCAGATCCGACAGATACTTGGTGAGTTCCTACCGACTGACGAGGGGTCCGCATGCGTGCGATCTGGAAGGGCGCTGTCTCGTTCGGGCTGGTCAGCGTGCCTGTGAAGCTCTATTCGGCGACGGAGTCCCACGACGTCTCGTTCCGTCAGGTGCACCAGGCCGACGGCGGCCGGATCCGCTACCAGCGGATCTGCTCGATCGACGGCGAGGAGGTGCCCTACTCCGAGATCGCGAAGGGCTATGAGACCGAGGACGGCGAGATGGTCGTGCTCACCGACGACGACTTCGCCAACCTGCCGACGACCTCCTCGCGCGAGATCGCGGTCGAGAAGTTCGTGCCGAGCGACCAGATCGACCCGATGCTCTTCGAGAAGAGCTACTACCTGGAGCCGGAGAACACCGGGATCAAGCCCTACGCGCTGCTGCGCCAGGCGCTCCTGGAGGCCGACCGGGTCGCGCTGGTGACCGTCGCGCTGCGCCAGCGCACCACGGTCGCGGCGCTGCGGGTGCGGCCGACCGACAACGGCGACGTGATCGTGCTGCAGACGATGATGTGGCCCGACGAGATCCGGGTGCCCGACTTCAAGGTCGAGGCCGGCGAGATCAAGGACTCCGAGATCAAGATGGCCAACATGCTCGTCGAGACGCTCGCGGGCGACTTCCACCCCGAGGAGTTCTCCGACGACTACGCCAGCGCCGTCGAGGAGATGGTGAAGGCCAAGATCGAGGGTGGCGAGGTCGAGCGGACGCCCACCTCCACCAAGACCTCCGGCGAGGTCGTCGACCTGCTCGCCGCCCTGCAGCGCTCGGTCGCCGCGGCGAAGAAGTCGCGCGGCGAGGAGGTCCCCGAGGAGGCCGGGGAAAAGCCGAAGAAGAAGTCGAAGGCGTCCTAGAGCAACACCTACCGAAATTCCTGGTGCGGCCGTGTCGAAAGCGGCAGGCTCTTCTCGACGCGTAGGCGACGGCGCGCGACGGACGCGTCGCCGACCTGCAAGGAGAAGCAGATGCGCTACATGATGTTCGTGAAGATGGACCCCAACGCGGGACCGCCCCCGGCCGCACTGATCGAGGCGGTGGAGGCCGAGATCAAGCAGCAGTACGCCGACGGCGTCCTGCTCGATGCCGACGGGCTCGGCCCAGCGGTGGAGATCCGGCTGACCGCCGGAGAGGTGACCCACGTCGACGGCCCGTTCGCCGAGGCCAAGGAGGTCGCCGGCGGGTTCTCGCTCTTCGAGGTCCGCTCGCCGGACGAGGCGATCGAGCTCGGGCGCCGGATGATCCAGCTCCACGAGGAGCTCTGGCCGGGACAGGACGTGGCCGTGGAGATGCGGCCGCTGTTCGGTCCGCCGACGCCGGCTGAATGAGCTCGACTACCGAGGACGCGATCGTCGCGGTCTGGCGCAACGAGTCCGTACGTCTCCTCGCTGGGCTGGCGCGGATGACGCACGACCTCGACCTGGCCGAGGACCTCGCCCAGGATGCCCTCGTCGCGGCCTTGGAGCAGTGGCCGCACGAGGGCATCCCTCGCAACCCCGGAGCCTGGCTGATGTCGATCGCGAAGCGGCGCGCGATCGACGGGTTCCGCCGCGACGAGGTGCTGCGCCGCAAGGTGGCGCTGCTCGGACACGAACTGGAGGAGGGTGAGATGCCGGACCTGGCCGCCGCGGTCGATTACATCGAGGACGACGTCCTGCGGCTGATGTTCCTCTCCTGCCACCCCGTGCTGGCGCCCGACTCGCGCACGGTGCTGACGCTGCGGCTCGTCGGCGGACTGACGACCGCCGAGATCGCCCGGGCGTACTTCGCCAAGGAGTCGGCCGTCGGGCAGCGGATCTCGCGGGCGAAGCGCACCCTGACCGAGGTCGGGGCGTCGTTCGAGCTCCCGGTGGGCGAGGAGCGGGCGGCTCGTATGCGCGAGGTCATGCAGACGATCTACCTGGTCTTCAACGAGGGCTACGCGGCGACGTCGGGGCCGTCGTGGACCCGCCCCGAGCTGTGCCTGGAAGGAATGCGGCTGGCCCGGATGCTGGCCGCGCTCGCTCCGGGCGATCCCGAGGCGCAGGCGCTGCAGGGGCTGCTGGAGATCCAGGGCTCGCGGCTCGCGGCACGGGCCGACGCCGATGGTCACCCGGTGCTTCTCGAGGACCAGGACCGGACCCGCTGGGACCAGCTGCTGCTGCGTCGTGGCCTGGCTGCAGTCGACCGTGCCACCGCGCTGGCCGCCTCCGGCACCCCGGGCGGGAGCTATCTGGTGCAGGCGATGATCGCCGCCTGTCACGGCCGCGCCCGGCGAGCCGAGGACACCGACTGGGCCGAGATCGCCCGGCTCTACGATCTCCTCGCCTCCGGTGCCCCGGGTGCCGTCATCGAGGTCAACCGGGCCGTCGCGCACGGGCGGGCCTTCGGTCCGGGCGCCGGGCTGGCGATCCTGGCGGCACTTCCCGAAGGAGCTCTTGCGGGGTCCCATCTTCTCGCCGGCGTACGCGGGGATCTGCTGCAGCGCGCCGGGCGCCACCGCGAGGCCGCGGCGGCGTTCGACGAGGCGGCGTCACTGACCGGCAACGCCGGCGAACGCGAGCTTCTCGAGAGACGTGCGGCCGCGTGTCGAAGAGCCGAGGCCTCGTCCGACGCGTAAGTATCTCGACGACCACCGCGACAGAAGTGAGCGACATGATGACCAAGACCACCTTCTCCGCCGACGGCACCACGATCGCCTACGACGTCGTCGGCACCGGCCCGGCGCTCGTCCTGGTCGACGGAGCGATGTGCTACCGCGACTTCGGGCCCTCCAAGGAGCTGGCCGACGCGCTCTCGGACCGGTTCACCGTCTACCGCTACGACCGCCGCGGCCGGGGCGGCAGCAACATCGCCAAGCCCGCTGCCGCCGGCACCATGGAGGCGGTCGAGCAGGAGGTCGCCGACCTCGGAGCGGTGATCGAGGCTGCCGGCGGCCACGCCCATCTGCTGGGCCTGAGCTCCGGCGCCTTCCTCGCCCTCGAGGGCGCCCGGGCCGGCCTTCCGATCGACAAGATCGTCGCCTACGAGGCGCCCCTCATCCTCGACGACACCCACCGGCCCAACGACGCCGACCTGGCGCAGCAGGTCGAGAAGCTGATCGAGAAGGGCAGGCGGGCCGCCGCGATCGAGCGGTTCATGCGCGTGGTCGGGATGCCGTGGATCGCGGTCAAGATCATGCGCCTGACCCCGGCCTTCAAGAAGCTCACCCCGGTCGCCCACACGCTGACCTACGACCTCGGCATGTGCGTGCCGTTCCAGCAGGGCGTCCCGCTGCCCGGCGGCTACTTCAAGAACGTGTCCGCCCCCGTGCTGTCGGCGGCCGGCAGCAAGAGCCCGGCCTACATGACCAACGCCCAGCAGGCCATCGCCAAGGCCGTTACGGACGGCCGCTACGTCGTCCTCGACGGGCAGAACCACATGGTCAAGGCGTCGGCTCTGGCTCCGGTGGCGACGGAGTTCTTCACCGCCTGACACGCCGAGTCGGCGGGATTATCGGTCACGATGCGCCGACTCGACGGGATGACCTGTCACGACGCGCGGGGTCGACGGAAAATCAGGTCGTCTAGGCTGCGGAACATGGCGCAACTGTGGGACATCTCACCACCCGTTCACGTCGACTCGCCGGTCTTCCCCGGCGACCACGCGACCGAGGTCGGCTGGACGTTCCGGATCGGCCCCGGCTGCCCGGTGAACGTCGCCGAGATCTCGGTCTCGGCGCACGTCGGGGCGCATGCGGACGCACCGCTGCACTTCACCGACGGCGGCACGCCCGCAGGCGAGATGCCGCTGGAGCCGTTCCTCGGCCCGTGCCGAGTGATCGACGTGTCCGGGGTGCGCCCGCTGGTCACCCTCGATCACGTCGACGTCACCGACCTGCCGCCGCGCGTGCTGTTCCGGACGTACGCCACCCAGCCGACGACCTGGGACGACGACTTCTGCGCGCTGGACCCCGCGTTGATCGACCTGCTCGCCGCGAACGGGGTCCGGCTGGTCGGCACCGACGCGGCCAGCCTGGACCCGTCCACCTCCAAGGACCTGCCGGCGCACTTCGCGACACACCGTCACGACGTACGCATCCTGGAGAACCTGCTGCTCGACGAGGTTGCCGCGGGCGACTACGAGCTGATCGCACTCCCCCTCAAGCTCACCACCGCCGACGCCGCGCCCGTGCGGGCCGTGCTCCGGGCGATCACCACCCAGGAAGGTGCCGAATGAACCGCGACGACGCTGTCGCTCTCGACCAGGCCGACCCGCTGGCCCCGCTGCGGGACCTCTTCGACCTGCCGGAGGGGACCATCTACCTCGACGGCAACTCGCTCGGGGCGCTCCCCCGCGCCACCGCCGGCCGCGTGGCCGAGGTGGTCACCCAGGAGTGGGGGCAGGGGCTGATCGAGTCATGGAACACCGCCTCCTGGATCACCCTGCCGCAGCGCGTCGGCGACAAGATCGCCCGGATCGTCGGCGCAGGTGAGGGCGAGGTCGTGGTCGCCGACTCGACCTCGCTCAACGTCTACAAGGTGCTCGCCGCGGCGCTCTCGATCGCCGCTGCCGACTCCCCCGATCGCCGGATCGTGGTCAGTGAGCGCAGCAACTTCCCGACCGACCTCTACATCGCCTCCTCGCTGTGCCGCGACCGCGGCTACGAGCTCGTCCTGGTCGACTCCCCGTCCGAGATCGAGGCGTGGCTGGACCGGACCGCGGTGCTGATGCTGACCGAGGTCAACTACCGCACCGGCTACCTGCACTCGATGGCGTCGGTCACCGCGCTGGCGCACGAGCACGGCGTGCTCGCCGTCTGGGATCTGTGCCACTCGGCCGGTGCCGTGCCGGTCGACCTTCGCGGAGCCGACGCCGACTTCGCGATCGGCTGCGGCTACAAGTTCCTCAACGGCGGCCCCGGTTCGCCCGCGTTCCTGTGGGTCAACCCACGCCACGTCGACCGCTTCGAGCAGCCGCTGTCGGGCTGGATGGGCCACGCGGCGCCCTTCGAGATGTCGCCGGGCTACCGGCCGGCGGAGGGAGTCTCGCGCTATCTGTCCGGCACGCCTGCGGTGATCGGGATCTCCGCCCTGGAGTGCGGCGTCGACACGCTGCTCGCCGCCGAGCCGCACGGCGGTCTCGAGGCGCTCCGGGAGAAGTCGCTCGCGCTGACCCGGCTCTTCGCCGACCTCGTCGCGTCCCGGCTGCCCGGGTTCACGATCGAATCACCGCTGGACGACACGCACCGCGGCAGCCAGCTGTCGCTGAGCATCGGCGGCGCCGGGGCGTACGCGATTGTGCAGGCGCTCATCGAGCGCGGCGTCGTCGGCGACTTCCGCGCAGGAACGCCGGACATCCTGCGCTTCGGCGTCACCCCGCTCTACACCCGCTACGTCGACGTCTGGGATGCCGTCGACCACCTGGTCTCGGTGATGGACGACGACGAATGGCGCGACGAGCGCTTCTGGACCCGAGGAGCAGTGACATGAGCAGCACGCAGGATCTTCCGATGGACTACTCCGACTACCTCCACCTGCCGGAGGTGCTCGGCGCGCAGCATCCCTTGTCGGGGGACCACAACGAGATGCTCTTCATCGTGCAGCACCAGGCGATGGAGCTGTGGATGCGGCTGGCGCTGCACGAGCTCACCGAGGCGCAGCGGCTGCTGGCCGAGGACGCCGTGCGCCCCGCGTTCAAGGGGCTCGCCCGGGTCTCGCGGATCATGGAGCAGCTCGTGCACGCCTGGGACGTGCTCTCGACGCTGACCCCGACCGAGTACGACAAGTTCCGTCCCTACCTGGCCACCGGCTCGGGATTCCAGTCGTGGCAGTACCGCTGCATCGAGTTCGCGCTCGGCAACAAGGCGGCCTACACGCTCCGAGCCCACGAGGGACGGCCGCACGAGACGGATGTGCTGGCTGCGTACGGACGGCCCTCGCTCTACGACGAGTCGCTACGGCTGCTGGCCAGGCGCGGCTTCCACATCCCAGCAGACCATCTCGACCGGGACTGGAAGCAGGAATACGCCGCCTCCGACGCCGTCGAGGCCGCCTGGGGCGAGGTCTACCGCGACCCCGAGAAGCACTGGGACCTCTACGAGCTCGGCGAGGAGCTGACCGACCTCGAGACCGCCTTCCGGGTCTGGCGGTTCCGGCACGTGACCACCGTCGAGCGGATCATCGGCTTCAAGCCCGGCACCGGCGGGACCTCCGGGGTCTCCTACCTGCGCAAGCAGCTCGACATCATCCTGTTCCCTGAACTGTGGGCGATGCGTACTGGGCTGTGAGTCTGTTCGTCTAGGTATGCAGGGCAACCGTCACATCCCTGGCGGAACTCCGCACGGGAAGTGGCGGTTCGGCTGCATACCTAGACGAACATCCCGGTCGACTCAACGCTCGAGCTTGCCGCGGAGCCGTTCGGCGAGACGTACGGAGGCCTCGATCTCGACCTTGCGGATCGAGACGGACTCGATGTTGATGCCGAACGGCACCCCGAGCTGGCGGCAGAACGACATCAGCTCGATCGCGGTGGCCTCCGCCTGCTCGAGCGAGGCGTCGAGGGTGTCGGTGGCGTGGCGCAGCTCGTTCTCGATCCAGCGCGGGACGTCCACACCGAGCCAGCGGAGGAACTCCAGGGTCTTCATCGAGCCGCACACGGAGAAGGTGAACACGATCGGCACCGGCTGCAGCCCACGGGTCTCGCACTCGTAGCGGTAGTCGGAGACGAGGTTCTTGGCGGCGTTGACGTCGTAGACGACCTGGCTCACGAAGTAGGAGCAGCCCGCCTCCTGCTTCGCGATCAGGCGAAGGTGCTCATCACCCTTGGCCGTGTGTCGCTCGGGGATCGCGACGGCTCCGAGGAGCAGGTCGGGGTTGATCTCCCTGCGGATCTCCTGGGCGCGGCGCAGGCTGGTGGCGACGCGCTTCTCGCCGGAGGAGGCGCCGACGAAGACCGACAGCGACCTGGCCGGGTCCTGGGTCTTGACCCAGTCGCGCAGCGTCGGCTCGTCGTACTTCCCGGTGGCGCGGTAGACCACGGCCGGTACGTCGAGACCGGCGAGGTTGCGCTCGAGGAACTCGGCGGGGTCGAGGGTGCGTACGAACGGGAACGGCCGCTCCTCCGGGTTGCGGTCGGACTCGTCGTCGATGTCGTAGAGGATCAGCCCGTCGACATCGAGCGGCCGGATCCGCTCGAGCGTGACCTCGGCGATCTGCTGCACCCTCTCGGGCTCCGTCGTCACCCTCGGCGGGGTGACCGCGAAAAGCAGAATCTCGCCGACCCGGTCATTGATGCGCTGCTGCAGATCCACGACATCAACGCTAGCCGAGGGCGCGGGGCCCGGCGGCTCTGTCCCACCCCAGCGCGCCGAGTCGGCGCAACTGCCCCGCAGATACATGCCCACTCGGCGCGTCTGTCCCGTATCCCAACGCCGAGTCGGCGCAGATGTCCCAGCTGAGAACGCCGAGTCGGCGCATCTGCCCCAGCCGCATGGGACAGATGCGCCGACTCGGCATGATTTTGTGGGACATCAGCGCCGACTCGGCGTGGATATCTGGGGCAGACGCGCCGAGTCGGCGGTGGGTCAGTAGACGCTCGGACCCGAGGCCGGGGCGTCGTAGGTCTCGGTGTCCGGCTTGATCTTGAACAGCTCGGCACGGCGCTTGATCGTCTCGGCGCGAGCCAGGCGGGGCTTGTCGCTGCCGTCGCGGATGACGCGGCCACCCTCCTCGAACTTGTGGAGGAACTCGTAGGCCCAGGTGACGTCCGACGGGGACGGGCTGAACGACTCGTTGATCACGGCGGGCTGCTCGAGGTCGAGGCAGAGCTTGCCGGTCATACCCATCGCGACGCCGTCGGCGCCCTGCTCGCGGAGCAGCGGGTGGCTGCTGCCGACCGTCGGGCCGTCGATCGGGCCGGGGAGGTTGCCGATCCGCGAGGCGAGGACGAGCTTCGTCCGCGGGTAGGCCATCGCGAGCGGGTCGTTCTCCGCACCGGTGTCGCGGCGGTAGTCGCCCGAGCCGAACGCGAGTCGGTAGGCACCGCGGGCGCGCGCGATCGTCGCGGCATCCTCGATCCCCAGCGCCGACTCGAGCAGCGGAATCACCGGGGTCGACCCGCCGAGCCGCTGGAAGGTGTCGGTCACCTGGTCGGGCGACTCGGTCTTCGCGAGCATCACCCCGGCGAGCGTCTCGATCCCGGCCAGCGCCGCGAGGTCCTCGCTCCAGTCCTCGGTGGTCCAGTCGTTGATGCGTACCCAGGCACGGCCGCCGCCCTTCAGCCAGCTGGTCACGTTCTCGCGGGCCTGCGTCTTGAGCGAGGTGTCGATCGCGTCCTCCATGTCGAGGATGATCTGGTCCGCGCGGCTCAGCTGTGCGTCGTCGAAGATCTCGGTACGCATCGCGGAGACCAGCAGCCAGGACCTGGCGTTGTGACCTTCGACTCGGTTGGCTTCGCGCACCTCGCGCTTCTCGGCGATCTGGGTTGTGCTCATCGTTCGCGTATCTCCCTACTGGCGTCCTGGGCTGGGCGCATTTGGACGGTAAACCAACGCGCCGGTGACTCGCGAGTAGGAAGCCTGCGGGCCGACATGGTTGAGACGTAACCCACATCGGCGCGCACGTCAGGCCGAGTCATCCTCGCCGGCGAGGTCAGGCATCGGCTGGATGAGCTGATAGACGGAGTAGAGCTCCAGCTCGTCGTCGGACCGGCGACCGGCCTCGCGGTAGCGGGCGACGACCTCGTTCAGCTCCTCCTGGAGCCGCACGGCATCATCCTCGGAGAGCCGCAGGGAGGTCTCGGACACGATGCGCTTGGCCGGGTCGTCATCCCGGGAGATCTGGAAAGCCAGGTCGACCAGGTGATGGCCCCGGGCCACGGAGTTGCGCTGGAACACCGTGTAGGCGGCCTCGCCTCCGGGCTGCTCGACGATCTCCCGGGGACTGATGGTGATGTCCTCGTCGACGAGTCGCCAGACGCGGTCCCGCTTGTCACGACCGGCGTCGGGGGCGACCTCGACCAGGCCGTACTTCGCGAGCTGACGCAGGTGGAAGCTGGCCTGGTTGGCCGGGATACCGGTGCGCTTCGCGATGTCGGCGGCCCGGAGGGAGCCCGCTGCGGACAGCTCGTGCAGCACCCGGTTGCGCGTCGGGTGGGCGATCGCGCGCAGGATCCGCGGGTCGTCGTAGGTGGCCATGGCGCCACCCTAGCCGAGTCTCGCACCATTTAGTGCGCAACAAGTATTGCGCAATATATCTTGCGCAACTTATGGTGCGGATATGTCCTCCTACCGGGCGCTCGCCCGCAACCATGACTTCACCGCGCTGTGGGTCGGCGCCACCGTCGCCGAGCTCGGGACCCGGGTGAGCATCTTCGCGATGCCGCTGGTCGCCTATGCCATGACCGGATCGGCCTTCTGGGCGGCCACGGCCGAGGCGGCCCACCTCGTCGGCATGGTCGGCATGCTGCTCCCCGCCGGGGTGATCGCCGACCGCCGCCATCGCCTGCGGATCATGCGGCTCGCGCACGGATCAGGGGCGGTGCTCTACGCCTCCCTCGCGATCGCCGGCCTCCTCGGCTCGCTCACCCTCCCCCACCTGCTTCTCGTCGCCCTCCTCACCGGAGCGCTCAACGGACTCTTCCTGCCAGCGGAGAACTCAGCGATCAGGTCGGTGGTCGCGGCCGATCAGCTGCCCACGGCGCTCTCCCAACAGCAGGCCCGTCAGCACATCGCCGGCCTGCTCGGTGGACCGCTGGGCGGCGCACTTCTCGGGATCTCCCGATGGGCGCCCTTCGCCGGCAACGCCATCGCGTACGCAGCGGGCTGGCTGCTGCTGGCACGCGTCCGCGCCGACCTCTCGGCGCCTCCGATGGCGGCCCGGGACGGCGGACGGAAGCCACTGGCCGACCTGCTCGTGGGGTTGGACTACAGCTGGCGGCAGCCGTTCCTGCGTACGCTGCTCCTGTTCAGCCCCGCCATCAACCTCGCCATCAACGCGCTCTTCTTCCTCGCGCTGCTGCGGCTCGTCGAAGCGGGTTTCCCGGCATGGCAGATCGGGCTGGCGGAGGCGGCCATCGGCGGCTGCGGGATCCTCGGAGCGCTGGCCGCACCGTGGTTGATCGACCGGCTGCCGACCGGATGGCTGACGATCCTCGTCGCCTGGAGCTTCGTGCCGCTCTCGATCCCGTTGGCTTACTGGACGCACCCCGCGGTCATGGCTCTGGCCGCCTCGGTCGGGCTCTTCCTGAACCCCGCAGGCAACGCCGGCATCGCCGCCTACCGGATGGCGACCACTCCCCAGGAGCTGATCGGGAGGGTGCAGGCCGCTGCGCAGTTCGTTTCGATGCTCTCGATCCCGCTCGCGCCGGCGCTGGCCGGGTCGCTGCTCGCCGGTGTCGACGGCACCGCGGCGGTCCTGGCGGTGGCCGCGCTGACCGCCGCGGCGGCCCTGATCCCGACCCTGGCCCGGTCGGTCCGGTCCATCCCGCGCCCCGCGCAGTGGCAGTCCGCATCGTCGAACGATGCCAACCTTCACCACACGCGTGATTCAGAGCGCAAATCTCAGGTAACGCTCGGATAGCCTTCCCAAGTCCCCCAACGTGACGTTTTGCTCCTCGGAAGCAAAGGATCCCCTCCCATGTTCAACCGGGCCTGCCTGGCGTTGGCGCTATTGGCCGGAGTGTTCGTCACGGTGCTGTCGGCGGCACCGGCTCACGCGATGACCGACTCGTGGGCCGAGTGGGCGCCCATCTCCGGGACGTCGAACGACTACTCCACGACGATGACCCAGCAGGCGGCCGGCTTCCCGGCGGCGCAGGTGGCGAGCGACTCCCGCGCGAACGTCGCCCTCCCCAGCGGCGCGTCCACGTTCCTCGACGCAGGCACACCTCCGGGAGCGAAGTACGGCTCCAGCCGCGGGTCCGCCTACATCAACCTGCGCCCGAAGGCGGACACCTCGAGCGGCGCCTCGACCACGACGTACACCTTCGCCAACCCCACGCCCGACACCGGCTGGGCGTTCGTGCTCGGTGACATCGACTCCGACCAGGTCCAGGTCCGGGCGACCGATGAGGACGGCGAGGACGTCCCGGCAGCGGCGATCTCCGCGTGGTTCCAGGGTTCGTTCAACTACGCCGGCGGCGCCGACCAGCCGACCTGGAACCCGGCCACCTCGACCCTGACCGGAAACCCGACCGCCACCGACACCAACGGCGCCAGCGGCTGGTACGAGCCCGACATCCGTCTGACCAGCCTGTCCTTCGTCTTCGCCCGTCGTGCCGGGTTCCCGGTCTACCAGACCTGGTTCGTGAGCCGGGCCCGCCCGATCGGCGGCACGGTCACCGACGTGTCGACCTCCGGCTCGTGCCCGGTCGAGGACTCGGTCCTCACCCTGGTCTCGCCCTACGGCGAGGCGCTGGCGACCACGAGCCCAGCCCCGGACGGCACCTATTCCTTCGGCGAGTTCGCCACCCAGGACGGCTACACCGTCCGGCTCAGCCAGCCCGACGGGTGCGCGACGGTCGGGCAGACCGAGGCGACCGTCAGCAACCGCGGCAACGACGGCGACCCGGCCTCGCGAGCCGACTTCGACGTACGGCAGGTGATCCCGCAGCCCATCAGCGGCACCGTACGCGACGACGCCGGTGCCCCGGTCCCGGGTGCGACCGTGACCCTCACCCGGCCCGACGGGACCACCGCGACCACGACCACCGGCACCGACGGCAGCTATCTCTTCGACGACATCGAAGCCGGCACGGGCTACTCGGTGACCCTCACCGTGCCCGCCGGCTACACCGCGGGCCCCGACGGGACGACCCGCCCCGACATCACCGTCGACGCCGTCCCGATCACCGACCAGGACTTCGTGGTCAACCAGCTCGCCAGCGTCTCGGGCACGGTCACCGGCGGCGGCAACGGTCTCGGCGGCGTCCAGGTGCGTCTGGTCCCGGCCGACGGCGGCGAGCCGATCACGACCGTCACCGACGGTGACGGCAACTACGCGCTCGACGGGGTGCCACCTGGCGACTACACCGCCGAGATCGACGCCCCCGAGGGCTACTCGGGTCCGACCACGCGGCCGGTCACCCTGGCCACGGCCGACGTGACCGGGGTCGACTTCGACCTCGCCCGTCCCGGAGCGATCGGCGGGCGGGTCACCGACGCCTCCACCGGAGACCCGATCGCCGGGGTCACCATCACCGTCGACGGGCCCGACGGCCCGGTCACCGTCACCACCGACGACGCGGGCGGCTACTTCGTCGATGACCTCCCGCCGGGCGACCACACCATCACCGTCACCGCGCCCGACGGGATGCGGGTGGTGGGTGCGGCCTCGCGTACGGTCACGATCACCTCGGCCGGCGAGATCCACGGCGGCCAGGACTTCCGGGTCGACGAGATCGCCTCGCCGAGCCCGACCCCGGACCCGACACCGACCCCGGACCCGACTCCCACGCCGGACCCGACTCCCACGCCGGACCCGACTCCCACGCCGGAGCCGACCCCGGACCCGACACCGACCCCGGACCCGACCCCGGATCCCACCGTCGCACCGACCCCGGGCGGAAATGAGAATCCGCCGACGGCCCCGAACCCGGGACCGCCGACGGAGACCTCACCTCAGAGCTCGTTGCCCGACACCGGCGGCCCGTCGTGGGTGTTCGCCGCGCTCGGCGTCTCGCTCCTGCTCGCCGGCACCGTGCTCACCGTGACGGCGCGTCGACACGCCCGAAGGAACGGTTGACCTCTTCGTTGACCGCCGAGGTCGCCCAGATCTCCCGCCGCAGCGGGTGATCCACGATGGCCTCGGGGAACCGCTCGCGGATCGGAGTCGGGAAGTAGGCCACCAGGCGCTGCGTCCGCTCCGGATCCTCGGCGGGGTCGGGAAGGCCCTCCGCGACCAGCTCGCGCCGGCGCTCGATCTTGGTCCAGGCGAGCACGACGGCGAGCTCCGGGGCGGTGAGCCCCTCCCCCGCCTCCAGACGGCGTGCGACCTCGGTCGAGGACGGCAGGCCCTCGACGTCGCGGTCGAGTACGCCGGCAGTGACCCACTCCGCGATCTGGCGCTCGTGAGCCTCCAGGAGCTGCGGCGCCGAGGCGACCGCACGGGTCAGGGTCACGTTGTGGGCCTCGTTGTCGGCCAGGACCAGCGCGGCGACCTCGTCGGTCATCTCCTCGAGGAGCTCGTCTCGCGCGGCCAGCGTGAGTGAGCCCCCGCGTACCTCCCGGTCCAGCAGGATCTTGAGGTTGACCTCGTGGTCGGAGGTGTCGACACCGGCGGAGTTGTCGATCGCGTCGGTGTTGATCAGGCCGCCCCTGCGAGCGAACTCGACCCGGCCTGCCTGGGTGATGCCCAGGTTGCCGCCCTCCCCGACGACCCGCACGCGTAGTTCGGCGGCGTCCACCCGGACACCGTCGTTGGCGTGGTCGCCGGCATCGGCGTCGGTCTCGCTGGAAGCCTTGACGTACGTCCCGATCCCGCCGTTCCACAGCAGGTCGACCGGCGCCCGCAGGATCGCGCTGATCAGCTCCTGCGGCGTGAGCCGCTTGACGTCGGCCGACAGGCCGAGAGCCTCGCGCACCTCGGGGCTGATCGGGACCCACTTCAGCTGTCGCGACCACACGCCGCCACCCGCCGAGATCAGCGAGGTGTCGTAGGACTCCCAGGTCGACCGGGGCGTCTCGAAGAGCCGCGTCCGCTCCTGGAAGCCCGTCGCCGCGTCGGGCGTCGGGTCGATGAAGATGTGCCGGTGGTCGAAGGCTGCCACCAGCCGGATGCGGTCCGAGCGGAGCATGCCGTTGCCGAAGACGTCGCCGGACATGTCCCCGACGCCGACGGCGGTGATCTCGTCGACCTGCGGGTCGATACCGAGCCGCTTGAAGTGGTGCTGCACCGAGACCCAGGCGCCGCGCGAGGTGATGCCCATCGCCTTGTGGTCGTAGCCCGCCGAGCCCCCGGAGGCGAACGCGTCGCCGAGCCAGAAGTCGTACTCCGCCGCGACCGAGTTGGCCAGGTCGGAGAAGGTCGCGGTGCCCTTGTCTGCCGCGACGACCAGGTAGGAGTCGTCGGCGTCGTGACGCACCACGTCGGCCGGCGGCACGATCTCGCCGTCGACCCGGTTGTCGGTGACGTCGAGCAGACCGCGCAGGAACGTGACGTAGGCGTCCGGCCCGGCCACGCCCTTGGGGACGAAGCCGCCCTTCGCGCCACCCGGCACGATCACGGTGTTCTTGACCTGCTGCGCCTTCGCCAGGCCCAGCACCTCGGTGCGGAAGTCGTCGCGCCGGTCGCTCCACCGCAGGCCACCACGGGCCACCGCGTCGAAGCGCAGGTGAACGCCCTCGACGTCGGGCGAGTAGACGAAGATCTCGTACGCCGGCCGCGGCAGCGGCAGGTCGGGCAGCTGCTGCGGGTCGAACTTGAACGAGAGGTAGTCGCGCCCGCGGTAGTAGTTGGTGCGCGTCGTCGCGAGGATCGCCGTGACGTAGCTGCGCAGGATCCGGTCCTGGTCCAGGCTGGCCACGTCATCGAGAGCCTCGATGATGGCCTCGGCCCGCTTGGCCTCGTCGCGTGCCGTGAGCGAGGGGTCGAAGCGGGTCTCGAACAGCTCCACGATCTGCCGCGCGATGCCCGGGTTGGTGCACAGCGCGTTGCCGATCGAGAAGAACGAGCTCGGGGTGCCGGCCTGGCGCAGGTAGCGACCGTACGCACGCAGCATCGTGACCTGACCGTGGTCGAGGCCCGCCAGGACGAGCGCGTTCAGCCCGTCGATCTCACTGCGCCCGGACCAGGCCTGGTGCAGCGCTGCGACCAGCTGGGTGGGCGTGCCGGCCGGGGTGCCGGCGTAGGCGAGGCCGAAGTCGTAGATGAACCACTCCTCCGAGCCGGACGTGCCGACGCCCTCCAGGTCGTAGGGCCGCTCGTCGGTGACCTCGAAGCCGAACGAGGACAGGATCGGCAGCATCAGCGACAGCGAGAGCGCGCCGCCGGTGCGGTAGATCTTGATCCGGAATCCGCCGGGGCTCTCCGGGTCCTTGTAGAAGGAGAAGTCGACCGCCTCGCCCTGGTGCGAGAGCAGCTCCAGGCGGGTCAGGTCGGCGGCGCCGGTGTCGGCGTCGAAGTCCTCCTTGTAGGCCTCCGGGAACGCGTCGAGCACGTGCGAGAGCCGCGCCGCGCCGTCCTCCCCGGCGTGGGCGATGACCGCGCTGACGAGGTCGTCGCGCCAGCTCCGGGCTGCCTTGCGCAGCCGGGACTCCAGGCTGTCGATCAGCCCCGGGGTGTCCAGGGCCTTGCCCAGCGACTCGGTGGTGCCGTGCACCACGAAGTGCACCCGGGCCGTGGTCGACTCGCTGATGCGTACGGTGAACTCCAGGTCGGTGCCGTCGAGCGCTTCGAGGAGCACCTTCGAGAACCGCTCGCGGACCGTCGTGTTGTAGCGGTCACGCGGCAGCGAGACGAGGACCGAGACGTAGCGGCCGTACGTGTCGGGCCGGACGGCCACCCGCAGGATGCGGCGCTCGATCGCTCCGAGCGCAGCCTCGGCGAGGTCGATCAGCTCGTCGGTGGAGGCGTGGAAGAGCTCCTCGCGCGGGTAGGTCTCCATCGCGTCGAGCATGGCCTTGCCGGTGTGGCTGCGGCGGTCGTAGCCGGTGTGGTCGAGGACCGCGGCGACCTTGCCGCGGACGACCGGTATCCGGGTCACCGACTCCCGGGCCGCCTTGGTGGTGAAGAGCCCGAGGAAACGGTGCTCGCCGATCACCTCGCCGGCGCCGTTGAAGATCTTGATGCCGACGTGGTCGAGGTAGGCGGGCTCCCCGACGGTCGAGCGGGAGTTGGCCTTGGCCAGGACGAGCATGACCTTATCGCGGGCGTGGGCAGCGACCTTCGGCGGCATCTTGCCGTGGTCGGGGGCCTGCGGCGGGTCGGCGCGCAGGATGCCCAGGCCGGTGCCGGAGCGGCCGCGCAGGTAGTCGCCGTCGAGGCGGTACTCGCGGTAGCCGGTCAGCAGGAAGTGGTCCTCAGCCAGCCAGGCCAGCAGCTCGGCGGCCTCGGCGGCCTCCTCGCGCGGCACGCTGTTGGGCGGGGTGTAGCGCAGGCCGGCCGCGATCTCCGCCAGCCGGCGGTGCAGCCGCGGCTCGTCCTCGACGACCTCCCGTACGTCCTCGAGGATGCCCTCCAGACCCGCGACGATCTCCTTCGCCGCGTCGGGGGCGAGACGGTCGATCTCGATGTGCATCCAGGACTCGCGGACGTCACCTTCGTTCACCCCCTCGAGCGCACCGGTCACGTCACGGGCGACGTCGATGACGGGGTGGACGACGAGATGGACGTCGAGGCCACGGCGGTAGAGCTCGGTCTTGACCGAGTCCACGAGGTAGGGCATGTCGTCGACGACGATCTCGACGACGCTGCGGCCTCCGGCGGACCAACCGTCTGCGGCGGTGGTCGGGGTGAGGATGCGCACGGCGGCGGTGCCTTGCGGGCGTCTGGCTGCCAGGGCCAGATGCGATCCCACCGCGCCGGCGAGGTCAGCCTCGCTGCGACCGGTGAGCTCCTCGGGGGCTACGTGGCGGAAGTAGGTGGCGCTCGGCAGGCGGAACTGCTGGACGTTCTGCGGAGCTTGGACAGGTTTGATATGCGTCTCCGTTGACACACCTCTCACGGTATCCCGGCAGGGCTCCGGATAGGCCGCCGCGTCCAAAGGAATCGCCGATGTGAGTCATAGGCGGATGGCCGGCCGTTGACCCCTCGGTAAAGAGCATACTCAAAGAATGTGTCGGTTCTCTCGGCGGCATCACTGGTGACTCCGAACCATGTAGGCGTCATGATGTGTGTTCATGAGCAAAAAGCTGTCGGTCGACCTCTCCTATGACGCCCCGATCGCAGCCGTCTCCGGGATGCTCGCCGACGCGACGTTCCGCGAGCAGGTCTGCGACGCCCAGCACGCACTGTCCAAGAGCGTGGCGATCACGGGGTCGACGGTGAGCATCCGCTACGAGCAGGCGGTCAGCGGTGTGCCCGGGTTCGCGAAGAAGTTCGTGGGCGAGACCATCGAGGTGCACCAGGACGAGATCTGGTCCCCCGACTTCGCCTCCGGCGACCTCAAGCTCACCCTGCCCGGCAAGCCCGGCTCGCTGGCCGGCACCGCCCGCCTGGCGGAGAACGGCACAGGGACCATCGAGACCGTCACCTTGACCGCTACCGTGAATGTGCCCCTGGTCAGCGGAAAGCTGGAGGATCTCATCCTCTCGATCTTCAAGAGGGCGCTCGAGAAGGAGCATGAGGTGGGCACCCGCTGGCTCGCCGGCTGAGCCACCTCATCCCGTCCCAACCCGCAGAAGAGCCTCAAAGGATTCGGCAATGACGACGACCCTTCAGCACGAGCTCGTCTACGACGCCCGCATGCGCGAGGTGTCCGCGATGCTCGCCGACCCGGGCTTCCGTGAGCAGGTCGCCGACGCCCAGGGCGCGCTCCGTCGACGGGTGACCATCGGCGGCGCGCCGCGAGAGGTCCGCATCGACCGTGTGCAGTCCACCATCGGCGTACCGTCGTTCGCGAAGCGCATCGTCACCGGCGACCTGACCGTCCATCAGAACGAGGTCTGGTCCTCCGACACCGTCGCCGTCGTCGACATCACCGTCCCCGGAGGCCTGGCCACGCTGCGCGGCAACATCTCGTTGTCGGAGTCCGACGGGCGAACCACCGAGAGCGTGCGACTGAACATCAAGGTGCCCGTGCCGCTGGTGGGGGCCAAGCTCGAGGAGTACGTCGAGGAGCTCATGCTCAAGGCCTTCGACCTCGAGCAGGCGGTCGGCGCGGCCTACCTCTCTCGCTGAAGATTCTCACCGATCTGGTGCAACCGGACTGAAAAGTCAACCGTCCCCATATGTGCCCGGCACTGAGTTGCCGGCATTCAGGTCTCGGATCAGGAGGGATTCGGGCCACTCATGAGGGGGCATTCTCGATGGTAAAACCTCGTACTCGCACGCGGCAGCTGGTCTCAGCCGGCATCGGGCTGGTGGCAGCCGCACTCGTCGTCACCTCGACGGTGACGGCGAACTCCGGTCCCGCGAGCGGTGCCACCGGCAAGGGAACACTGAAGCTCGTCGCCGCCGCCGACACCGTCCAGGTGGAGGCCTGGGAAGGGACGGCGTACTTCCAGCCGTCGGTCTGGCTGGCCGCCTATGACGCCGCCTTCGAGTTCCGTGCGAGCCACGCGGCCTACGACGAGCCGGTCAAGCTGACCAAGACCGTCATCCGCGGCAAGAAGCGCAGCACCACGACCGCGCCCGCCTCGATCGTCGACGGGATGAAGGGGTTCAAGGACGGTCTCCGGGTCACGCTCAAGAACAAGTCCGGCAAGGTGATCCTCGACGACACCCGGCCGCTGTGCCCCGGTGGCTACGACCGACAGCGGGTGCAGACCGACGGCGCCACCGGTCCGGTCTACCCCGAGTTCTGCGGCGGCAACTGGTTCACCAAGGGTGTCCTCTACGGGATCGAGCGGGGCATGGCGGTCCCGACCGTCTCCGACCTCGAGTTCGAGACCAAGGGCGAGACCCGGCTCACCATGACGATGAGCGTGAGCAAGCCGGTCGCCGACTTCCTCGGACTGCCGAACGCCAGCCGCACCGCCAAGCAGAACCTGGTCATCGTCGACGGATGCCGCGAGGGCGGCTGTGAAGGCGAGGGCGAGGGCAGCATGGGCATCATGGCGGCCCACGGAGCCGACGACGAGCAGGGCGCTCGCACCGTGGTGCCGCGAGAGCTGCTGGAGGGCGGCGAGAACGGCCGTGGCCGCCTCCCGCTGGGCGGCGCTCTCGGCTCCATCAAGCCGGGCAAGCCCACGAAGGACACCCTGCCCGACCTCGTCTCCGTGCCCGCGTGGCAGATCTCGACCGAGGTCGACGAACAGGGCATCGACCGCCTCAACTTCGCCGCCAACGAGTGGAACGCCGGACCGGCGCCGATGATCGTCGAGGGCTTCCGCCGCGGCACGTCACCGGTGATGGACGCCTACCAGATGTTCTACCGCGACGGTGAGCAGGTCGGGGTGAAGCGCACCGGCACGATGGAGTTCCACGAGGCCCCCGAGCACAACCACTGGCACTTCCTCGACTTCGCGAAGTACGAGCTGGTCGACGCCAAGGACAAGGTCGTCACGACCAGCGGCAAGCAGTCGTGGTGCCTGGTGCCCACCGACCCGGTGGACCTGACCGTTCCCGGAGCGACGCTGCGGCCGGGCCAGACCGGCCTGGAGTCGGCCTGTGGCGAGAAGTCCGCGCTCTGGCTCCGGGAAAGCATGCCCGCGGGCTGGGGTGACACCTACAACCAGTCCCAGACCCAGGCCTTCGATCTGAGCAAGGTCGAGAACGGTACGTACCGGATCAAGGTCACCGTCAACCCCGACGGCAACCTCTACGAGCGCACGCGCTCGAACAACGTCAGCTACCGCACCATCACCATCGGCGGCAAGGCCGGCGCCCGCACCGTGAAGGTCCCGCCCTACCAGGGTGTCGACACCGAGACCTGGTGGAACGAGGACTGATCCCCGACTGGGTCAGCCGGCGCTGATCTGACCGATGAGCTGCGGGATCTCCTGGGTCGCGAACCAGCCCAGGTCCTCATCGGGATCGGCGTCGGCGGGCCGGTCGGCCAGGTCGGCGTGGACGGCGGCGACGAGCTTGAGCGGCACCACCTGGTCCCCCAGGGCGGCGGGCGCGTCCACGACGACCACCACCCGGCGGCCGGGACCGGCCAGGAGCGCCGCCGAGTCGTCGGCGGCGCTCATCAGGGCTGCGTACTCGGCCTCTTCGCTGTCGTCGGGAGCGGCGTAGCCGTCGGCGGTGCCGGGCAGCTCGCCCTTGGCGTACCAGTCAGCGAGCAGCGCGAGCGTGGCGGGTACGTAGATGCGGGTCACAAGACCGGATTCTGCCTCACTCACCGGAGTTCTTGACCACGCGCAGGCCCCGCGGCGCACGGAAGCGGCGGCCGGACGCGGTGTCGAGCAGCTCGTCGAGGGCTTCGCTGATGCACTGTCCGACCAGCGACGCGTCGGGCACCAGGTCACGGTCGGCGGTGATCGCGAAGAAGACCTGGCCGTCGTAGGAGGTCACCCCGATCGCGAGGGTGTGGCCCTCGGTCAGCGGGTGGATCGGATAGGAGGCCACCAGCCGCGAGCCGGCCGCGTAGCGAGGCTCCTGAGGACCGGGCACGTTGCAGACCGAGAGCAGGTAGTCGTGCTCGCTCTCCGCGGCCACCCGGGAGCCGACCACGTGGAAGGTCGCCGGGGCGAAGCCGCTGATCCCGGCCAGCCGCTGCGCGCTGACCGTGCGTGCGTTCGCCTTGTGCTGCTCGAAGGAGTAGGACACCTGGTGGAGCCGTACCACCGGCGACGGCTCCGCGACCGGGAGCACCACGAAGTGGGGTGCCACCGCCGAACCGAGCTGGGTCGGGTCGAGCTCCTCGTCGATCACCGAGACCGGCACCAGCGCCGGCACCTGGCGTACGCCGGCCAGCGACTGCTGCCGGGTCATCAGCCAGGCGCGCAGACCGCCGGTGACGGCGGCGAGGATCACGTCGTTGACGGTGCCGCCGTGGGTGTCACGGATGCGGCGGAAGTCGGCCAGGTCGGCCTGCAGCGTGACCACCAGGCGCTGCTGCGAGAGCGGGCCGCTGAGCGGTGTCGGCCGCTCCGGAGCCCGGCGGGTGAGCACCCGGGCGATCCCGTTGCCCGCGTTCTGGAGGTCCTTGGCGACGCTGGTGACCCGTCCCAGGGCGACGCCACCGAGGCTGCGGGCCGTGCCGGTCAGTCCGCTCACCGAGGTGACCGCGTCGAAGACCGCACCCGCGACCAGGCGGGCACTCGACTGCGGCACCGGCGGCTCCCACAGGTCGGGCACGATCGGTCCGACCTCGGGCTTGTCGTCGAGCAGCAGCTGGACCAGGTCGACCGTCTCGGCACCGTCCACCAGCGCCTGGTGGGTCTTGGTGACCAGCGCGACCCGGTCGCCGGCCAGCCCCTCGATGACATAGAGCTCCCACAGCGGCCTGGAGCGGTCCAGGGGACGGGAGACGATCCGGCCGGCCAGGTCGAGGAGCTGGTCCATCGAGCCCGGGCGGGGCAGCGCGGAGCGGCGTACGTGGTAGGTCAGGTCGAACCGGTCGTCGTCCGCCCAGACCGGGTAGGCGATGCGACCGGGCACCACCCGGACCCGCTGGCGGTAGCGCGGCACGAAGGCGAGCCGGTCCTCGACGTGCTCGAGGAACGCGCCGTAGTCGAAGCCTTCGGACCGGGGCTGGATCAGCTCGATGCTCGCCACCTGGTGCGGCACCGCCAGCGTCTCCCCGTCCAGGTAAGCCACCTCACGTGGCCTGAGCCGGTCGCTCACGCTGCCACCTCCGTAGCGCAGGCGCCAGGGTACGGACGTGGCCGCCTGAGGCCCATGGTCGCTCGCTGACGCTCGCTCATACCCTCTCAGCCCCCTCTTTGGTTCATGTGCGATTGTGGCAGAAGCCAGCTCGAACTTAGCCCACGAAACGAGGGAGTAATGCGCCTCACGGCCCGGATCATCGCGGTCGTGGCAGCAATCTGCGGGATCGCGTCCATCGCGACCGCCTGCGGAAACGACGTCGCCACCGAGCCCCGCACCGACAGCGACCCGGTGGTCGTCGAGATCAACTTCTCCGATGAATCGGTCGACCCGCACGGCACCCAGGTCGACGTCCCGCTCGGCCACAGCGTCGAGCTCGACGTGACCGCCGACGCCGCGGGTGAGATCCACGTGCACACCGACCCGGCGCAGTCCGCCGCCTACGGCGTCGGCACCACCCGGATCAGCCTGGGCGCGTTCGAGATCCCCGGTCAGTTCGTGGTCGAGTCGCACACGCTCGGCAAGACCATCGTCACCCTCGAAGTCAGGTGATCCTCACCCACGGCGTGGGCGGTCGCCAGGACCTCCCACTGCCGCTCGAGTACGTCATCGCGGGCGCCGTCCTCGCCCTGGTCGTCTCCTTCGCACTGCTGGTGCTGACCACCAGGCGCGCCGCCGAGGGCGAGCTGGTCTCCGCACAGGGTCCGCAGAGTCGCAACCCCCGAGGTTGGCCGTTGCCGCGGCTCGGGCGTGTCGTCGACTCCCCCGCCTGGACCGCGCTGTGGCGCATCGTCGGCCTGCTGCTCTTCGCCTACTTCGTGCTGGTCGCCTTCGCCGGCTCCGACAACGCCCTCAACCCCATCTTCGGGATGACGTACGTCTGGATCTGGGTCGGGCTCGTCCCGTTCTCGCTCCTGTTCGGACCGGTCTGGAAGGCGATCAGCCCGGCCCGCACGTTCGTGGCCGGACTGACCTGGCTGCGCGGGGAGGGCGATCCCCCGCTCCGGCTGCCCGAGCGCCTCGGCTACTGGCCGGCGGCGTTCACGCTGCTCGCCTTCGCCTGGCTCGAGCTGGTCTACCCGGAGAACAACTACCTCGGCCCCGTACGCCTCTGGCTGGCCGTCTACCTGGCCGTGATGATCCTCGGTGGCGTGCTCTTCGGCGAGGAGTTCCTGGAGCGCTGCGACCCGTTCGAGGTCTACTCGTCACTGACCGCGAAGCTGTCGGTGTGGGGACGTACGCAGGCCGGCAACCTGGTCCTGCGCACCCCGCTCGGCAACCTCGACACCCTGCGCCCGGCGCCGGGCCTGGTCGCGGTTGTCTCCGTGCTGTTCGGCACCATCGTCTACGACTCCTACCGGGAGTCGCCGCCCTGGCTCCAGATCGTGCAGAGCCCGGAGATCTCGGGCGGCACCGCCTACCTGATCAGCAATCTCGCGCTGATCTCGTTCCCGCTGATCGTGGCCGGGTTCTACTGCGTCGGGACGATGCTGACCGGCGTCGGTGACGTGCCGCGCCGGGCCCTGCCTGCGGAGCTGGCGCCCTCGATCGTGCCGATCATCGTCGGCTACGTCGTGGCGCACTATCTCAGCTACTTCTGGGAGAGCGGGCTGGCAACGCTGCGCAACGCCTCGGATCCGCTCGGAAACGGAGGCGACTGGTTCGGAACGGCCGATCTCCCGGTCTCCTATTTCTTCGCCTTCCACGCGACGCTGCTGGCCGTCATCAAGGTGGCCGCGGTGATCATCGGTCACGTGCTCGGCGTCTGGTCGGCCCATATCCGGGCACTTCAGGTGCTTCCCAAACAGCATCTGGTGACTGGGCAGGTGCCGCTTCTGGTGACGATGGTCGGCTTCACTGTTGGCGGGTTGTATCTCTTGTTCGCGGCATAGCGCGACTCTGCTTCACGGTTCACCCACCACGCATCCACAAAGCAGCGCAACACTACCTAAAGCGGGCTAACAGGTTTGCGCGATGGTTTACGGCCGCTTGCCAAGTCTGGGAGACTGATCCTTATGTCTGGTACCCCCCGCTTCCTGACTCTTGCCGACGTGGCCGAGGTGCTCAACACCTCGAGCGCACAGGTCTATGCCCTTGTCCGCCGTGGTGAGCTCCCCGCCATCAAGATCGGCGGCCGCGGCCAGTGGCGTGTCGAGGCCAGTGTCCTCGAGAAGTTCATCGATGACATGTACTCGCAGACCAAGGCCTTCGTGGCCGACCATCCGTTCGTCGAGGCCGAGGGCGCTGCGCCCGCCGCCACGCCGGACGCTTCTTGAGTCACAGCATCCTCACCCCCCACAACTAAACCTTCCCCACAACAACGCGAAGAGCTGCCGGGCATCGCGCCCAGCAGCTCTTCGCGTCTTCTGCCCGGTCTCAGGCGAGGTTCTCGGTCTGTGCCTCCAGCTTGATCTTGAGCTCGTGGCGGGCACCGTTACGCATCACGGTGAACTCGATCGTCTCCCCCGGCTGGTGAGCACGGATGGCGACGATCATGCCGATCCCGTCGGTGACGGTGACGTCTCCGACCTTGGTGACCCGGTCGCCGTCCTTGAGACCGCCGGCCGCTGCCGGCGAGCCCGCCTCGACGACCGAGATCAGCGCTCCGTCGTGGTCGACGGCCTGGACGTCGACGGACGCTCCCACGATCGGGTAGGTCGCCTTGCCGGTCTTCAGGATCTGCGCGGCGGTCACCTTGACCTGATCGATCGGGATCGCGAAGCCGACGCCGATGCTGCCGCCCTCGCCGCCCTCTCCACCACCAGCGGTCGCGATCGCCGAGTTGACCCCGATGACCTGGCCGACGAGGTTGACGAGAGGGCCACCGGAGTTGCCGGGGTTGATCGCCGCGTCGGTCTGGACGGCGTTGATGTAGGAGGTGTCGTCCTCGGTCTGTCCGGTGCTCACCGGGCGCTGGAGCGCGCTCACGATGCCCGAGGTCACGGTCGAGCTGAGCCCGAGGGGCGAGCCGATGGCCACGACTCCCTCACCGATCCGCAGCCTGGACGTGCTGCCCAGCGACGCCGGCTCGAGCTCCTTGACCTCCTGCACGTCGAGCACCGCGAGGTCGTAGACCGCGCTGCGCCCGACCACGTCGGCCTTGTAGCGGCGGCCCTTGTGGTCGACCACCTCGATGCTGCCCTTGGCCTTGGCCGCGTCGGCGACGACATGGTTGTTGGTCACCACGTGACCGTTGCGGTCGAAGACGAACCCGGAGCCGGTCGCGGCATCCTCGACACCCTGGTATTCGGCGAAGATCTGCACCGTCGAGGGCAGCAGCGTCGCGGCCACCTTCACGATGTTGGCATCGTCGCCCGCCAGGGGCGCGTCGGTCTCGATCGAGCCGGGGTCGAGACCACCGCCGGCGAGGCTGGACATGTCGTCCTGGTCCTCGAGCACACCACCTGCGTAGCCGCCCAGCACGCCGAGCAGGAACGCGACGGCGGCCGCGAGCGCCCAGATCGGGCCCGGGACGCGACGGCGCTGTGTCGAGTCGGCCCTGGACGCCGGTGCGGCCGGCAGGACCGGCGGGCCGTCGAACCCGGGAAGCGAGGGGCCCGGCGGTGGCGGCACCTGGGGTGGAGCGGTGACGGCACCCGGCCCCGGCGCGACGGCGGGACCCGGCATGGCCGGAAGCGGCACCTCAGCCGTGTCGCGCTCGTCATCGACAGCGTTCTCGGCGTTGTCGGGGGACGACTGCCCGGCCGGGGGCACGTTCGGCACGTTGGTCGGCGGTGCCCAACGGGAGATCGGCCGCGACTGGTCGTCTTGTGGTTCCTGCGTCACGACACCCATTCTTCCCACTCGCCCCAACAATGGGCAGCCGGGGTCTCGTGACGTGTCGCCGTGTCGTCGGTCAGCGCCGCACGTGCGCGACCACCGGGGCAACCGGGACCTGGGTGACCGAGGTGACCGGGAGGTTCCGCGGGACCGGCGCGTCGGCGGGCGCGGCCGCGAAGGTGAACATGCCGAACACGGCGGCACCCACAGCACCGCCACCGGCGGCGACCATCACCAACGTACGCCGCACAGACCGGGGGTCGGAGTAGCTATCGCCGAGGCGATGTCCTGAGCTTGTCGAAGCGTCGTCGGTGGGCCACACAGAGGCGGCCAGGACGCCACCGCGGAGCGACCCTTTGAGGTCGGCCGGGGCCGAGACGCCGGGATCGACGCTGAGCCCGGCCAGGCGCCGCTTGAGCCAGCCCTCGCGCTCGACGAGGCGGCGACAGGCGCAGCACTCGTGCACGTGGGCCCAGGCCCGCTCCTCCTCCGCTTGGGGAAGTTGGCCGTCGAGCAGCGCGCTGGTGCGCGCGCCGAGGTGGTTGCCCAGAAAACTCATGAAGCCCCGCCCCACAACACCTTGGGCCCGGAGTGACGCAACCGTCCGCCGCGCGGGGCGCGGTGGGCGAGAGCGTCACGGAGCATCGCCCGGCCGCGGTGGATCCGCGAACGGACGGTGCCGAGCTTGGCACCGAGGATCTCCGAGATCTCCTCGTAGGAGAGCCCCTCCACGTCACAGAGCACGACCGCGGCCCGGAAGTCGGGAGGCAGCGTGGCCAGAGCGCGCTCGATGTCGTCGTCGAAGCGCTGGTCGGTGTAGGCCAGGTCCGGCGTCGGGCCGTTGCTCGTCAGGCGCGAGGCGCGCTCGTCGGAGAGGGCATCGAAGCGGATCCGCTGCTTACGGCGGGCCTGGTCGAGGAAGAGGTTGGTGGTGATCCGGTGCAGCCAGCCCTCGAAGGTGCCGGGGCTGTAGGTGTCGAGAGAGCGGAAGACGCGTACGAAGACCTCTTGGGTGAGGTCCTCCGCGTCGGGGCGGTTCCCGGTGAGACGGTAGGCGAGCCGGTAGACCCGGTCGGAGTGCTTCTCCACGATCTCGTCCCACGACGGCACACCCGGCTCTGGAGTCGGGGTCTCGGTCGTGGGCTGCGCGGTCATGGTGCTCCTGCCTGTCTCGCTGATCGCTGACATCTCCTACGGTAGATCTCCTGGACCTGGAAGGGCTGAGAGTTGCCTGTGAGGCTCCTATTTTTCCTCTTCCTGTCACCGTTCAACGCACAAGGTGGATCAGGCGTTCCCGCACCGTTGAGGGAAACACGTTAGGTTTTGCGGTGTGACCAGCCCTGTCTCGACCGCAAGTTGGACCTACGCCGACGAGTACGTCGCGGAGGACGACCTCCTCGCAGCCGCCCGTTCCCGGGCCGAGGAGGTCGGAGTCGCCCCGATCGGGCCGGGCGGTGGCGCCACTCTCCGCTTCCTCGCCTCCATCCTGGACGCCAAGAACGTCGTCGAGGTCGGCACCGGCACCGGCGTCTCCGGGCTGTGGCTGCTGCGCGGCATGCGTTCCGACGGCGTCCTGACCACCGTCGACATCGAGACCGAGCACCAGCGACTGGCCCGCCAGAGCTTCACCGAGGCCGGCTTCGGCCAGCGGCAGGCACGCTGCATCGCCGGCGCCGCCCTCGACGTGCTCCCCCGGCTCACCGACGACCACTACGACATCGTCTTCGTCGACGGCGACAAGACCGAATACTCGGCCTATCTCAAGGAGGCGCTGCGCCTCCTCCGTCCCGGCGGCGTGGTCGCCTTCGACAACGCGCTGTGGCACGACCGCGTGGCCGACCCGTCCGTACGCGACGAGGAGACCGCCACCATCCGCGAGCTCAACCAGCAGGTCGCTGACAACGACGACCTGATCCCGCTGCTCCTCCCGGTCGGCGACGGACTCCTGCTCGCCCGCAAGATCTAGCCGAGACGTCACTCGCGTCGGCCGAGGCGTCACGTACGTGCCATCTCGGCCGACGTAGGTGACCTCTCGGCCGACGGGGTGACTTCTCGTCAGGAACCGACGCCGGCCAGCGGGTCGGCGGCGGCGAGCCAGGTGAGCAGGACCCGGGCACCGAAGCCGGTGGGACCTGGGGTGAGCTCGTGTACGTCGGCATAGGCATCGCCACAGGCCACGTCGAGGTGGGCCCACGGGATGCCGCCGGTGAAGTGGTGCAGGAAGAGCGCGGCGGTGATCGCGCCGGGGCCACCGGGGGCGTTGTCGGCGTCGGCGACCTTCGAGGACAGCTTGTCCTCGTAGTCCGCGACCAGCGGCATCCGCCACAGCGTCTCGCCGGAGAGGTCCGACGCCTCGCGCAGCTGGGTCGACAACGCGTCGTCGTCGGCGAAGTAGCCGGCCATGGTCTGCCCGAGCGCCACCCGCATCGCACCGGTCAGGGTGGCGATGTCGACCAGCGCGGCCGGTTTGATCTTGTCCACGGCGTACGCCATCGCGTCGGCCAGCACGAGGCGGCCCTCGGCGTCGGTGTTGGTGACCTCGGAGGTGCGGCCGCCGTAGTGGGTGACCACGTCGCCGGGGCGCAGCGCGGAGCCGGAGATGGCGTTCTCCGCGGCGGCGATGAGCCCGACGACCTTGACCGGGCAACCGATCTCGGCCAGTGCCGACATCACCGCGAGCACCACGGCACCGCCGGTCATGTCACGCTTCATGTTGATCATGCCGTCGCCGGGCTTGATGTTGAGCCCGCCGGTGTCGAAGGTGATGCCCTTGCCGACCAGCACCACCGTCGGCGTCCTGCGGCCGGCCTTGCGGGGGGTGTAGTCGAGCCGGATCAGCCTCGGCGGGGTCGCCGACCCCTGGCCGACCGCGACGATGCCCCCGAAACCCTCCGTGGCGAGCTGGTCCTCACCCCAGACGGTGACCTCCAGGCCCGTCTCCCCACCCAGGGCCGTGGCCTGCTCGGCGAGCCAGGCAGGGTTCTTGAGATTGCTCGGGACCGTGGCGAAGAATC
>NZ_JBHVKJ010000031.1:0-77751 GCF_042798275.1 Nocardioides sp. NPDC057767
CCTGTACACCGTGCCGTGCGCGGTCCGTCCACGACTCGGTGTCGGGCTCGTCGACCAACGGGGCCGACGAGAGCGACGCTTCGGCCGACGAGAGCGACGCTTCGGCCGACGTACGTGACGTCTCGGTCGACGGGCCTGACGCTTCGGCCGACGTACGTGACGCCTCGGCACGGAGGGCGCTGTGGGGGTCGGCGGTGGTCGGCGGGCTGAGCTGGGCGTCGGGGGTGGCGCTGACGGCGCTGGCGGGGTGGCTGATCATCAAGGCCTCCTACCACCCGGTGATCATGACGCTGGTGGCGGCGATGGTGGGGGTGCGTACGTTCGGGATCGCGCGGCCGGTGCTGCGCTACCTGGAGCGGTTGTGGTCCCACGACAGTGCCCTGCGGCTGCTCGCCAGGCGGCGGGTGGAGATCTACGACGCGCTGGTGCCGCTCGTGCCCGGCGCACTTCCGGGTCGCCGCGGAGACGTGCTGGCGAGCGTCGTGGACGACGTCGACGCGGTGCTCGACGAGGAGCTGCGGGTGCGACTTCCGATCCGGGAGTACGCGGTGGTGGCGCTGCTCGCGGTCCTCGCGACCGCGCTCATCGACCCGGGCGCCGCAGCCTTCACCGCGGCCTCGGTGGTGGCGGCGGGCGTCGCCTTCGGGATCGCGTACGCAGGAGCAGCACGCGCCGAGAACATCTCGGTCACGGTGCGGGCCAGAGTGTCCGAGCAGGTGGTCGAGGCGACCCAGACGGCGACCGAGCGCCGGATGTGGCAGGCGGGCGAGCCGGTGCTGGACACGCTCGACGACCTGGCCCGGACCGCCACCCGCGCGACCACGACCGCAGCGGCCGCTGCCTCCGTGGCCAAGGCGCTCGTGCTGCTCACCGCCGGTGCCGCCGTCGCCGCGACCGCCGCCTTCACCACCGTCGGCGACGGCCCGATGCTCGCGCTCCTCACCCTGGTCCCGCTGGCACTGGCCGAGCCGGCCGCGACCCTCGCGGACGCCGGTGCCGCCAGGGCCCGCACCCGGGCCGCCCAGCGGCGCCTCGACGACCTCACCACCCGCCGCCCGGCTGTCACCGTCCCGGAAAACCCTCAGCAGCCCACTGATGACACCACCATCACCCTCACAGGAGTCACCGCCCGACCCGGCGGCCCGACGACCGACCAGAGCGTCGACCTCCCCGACCTGCACGTCGAGCCCGGCGCGAGGATCGGCATCGTCGGACCCTCCGGCTCCGGCAAGAGCACTCTCGCCGCGCTGCTGCTGCGCTTCCTCGACCCGGACACCGGCACGATCACGCTCGGCGGCCGCCCGGCGAGCGAACTCGACCCCGGGGACGTACGGAAGATCGTCGGGCTCGTCGACGACGATCCGCACGTCTTCTCCTCCAACCTCGTCGAGAACGTCCGTCTGGCGCGGCCCGAAGCCACCGACGAGGAGGTCGAGCACGCGCTCCGGCGCGCCCATCTCGGTGACTGGCTCGATGCTCTCCCCGACGGGATGCACACCAGGCTCGGCGACGGTGCGGCCCAGGTCTCCGGCGGAGAGCGGGCGAGGCTCGCGGTGGCGAGGTCGCTGCTGGCCGGGCACAAGGTCCTGGTTCTGGATGAACCTTTGGCTCATCTGGACACCTCGACCGCCGCGTCGCTGGCGCGCGAGGTGCTCGCGCGGGAGGATGGCTCGACAGCTGACACAGAGCCCGGCGGAGAACACGGCGGAGAGCCTGGTCCGCATGGCGGCACGAAAACCGTACTGTGGATGACTCACACATCGACCGGACTGGGGTTGACCGATACCGTGGTCTCCCTTCAACGAATGGGGGAAGTGAGACGGTGTTGACCGAGACAAGGACGATCCGGGTCTACCTGCTCGACGACCACGAGGTCGTGCGTCAGGGGTTGACGACGCTGCTCGACAGTCATGACGACATCGCTGTCGTCGGCCAGGGCGGCACCACCGCCCAGGCGCGCGAGGACATCGACCGTCTCCAGCCGGACGTGTGCGTGCTCGACGCCCGCCTTCCCGACGGTTCGGGGATCGAGGTCTGCCGCGAGGTCCGGGCGGCCTACCCGGACATGCTCGCGCTCATCCTGACCTCCTATGACGACGACGAGGCGCTCTTCTCGGCGATCATGGCCGGCGCCAAGGGTTATGTCCTCAAGGACATCCGCGGCAACGACCTGGTCGAGGCGATCCGCACCGTCTCCGGTGGCGGCTCGCTGCTCGACCCGCTGATGACCGCGAAGGTCATGGAGAAGATGCGCAACCCCGACGGCGACTCGCCGCAGATGCAGGCGCTCACGCCTCAGGAGAAGCGCCTGCTCGCGCTCATCGGCGAGGGCCTGACCAACCGTGAGATCGCCGGCCGGATGTTCCTGGCCGAGAAGACGGTCAAGAACTACGTCTCCAGCATCCTCGCCAAGCTCGGCGTGCAGCGGCGCACCCAGGCGGCGCTGATGGCCAAGGAGCTCCTCCACCCCCGCAAGGGAAGCTGAAGTCAGACCCCAGCGGTGATCGGCACCTGCCAGACGAGCTCGGTGCCGCTGGGGGAGCGCGGGCCGATCTCGAGCTGACCGCCGAGTTGGACCGCGCGGCATCGGGCGTTCTTCAGCCCGCTCTCCTCGGCCTCCTCCGGGACGCCGCTGCCGTCGTCGCGTACGACCAGCCTGATCTCGTCGTCCTGGAGGGTGAGCTCGATCTGGGCGCTGTGGGCCTGGGCGTGCCGGGCGAGGTTGGAGACCGCCTCCCGCAGGACCGGCAGCAGGTGGTTGCGGACCGCATCGGGCACCGCGGTGTCGACCGGCCCGGTGATCTTGATCTCCGGAGTGAAGTCCATGACGCCTGCGTACTCCCGGACCACCTCGCGCACCTGCGCCCGCAGCGAGGAGGCGTCGTGGTTGCTGAGGTCGAAGATGGAGCCGCGTACGTCCTTGATGGTCTGGTCCAGCGAGTCGACCTGCTCCGAGAGCCGCTTGGGCAGGTCCTCGACCCGCTCCGGGTTGCGGCCGAGCGTCTCGAGCTGGAGCCCGATAGCGAAGAGACGCTGGATGACCACGTCGTGCAGATCGCGGGCGATCCGGTCGCGGTCGGTGATGACGGCGAGATCGGCCCGGTCCTCGACGGCGCGGAGACGGTCGAGGGCGAGAGCGGCCTGGCCGGCGAAGCCGAAGAAGAGCTCGCGCTCGTGCTCGTCGTGGGCGGCGCGGGCCTTGTCGTAGATGGCCAGCAACGCACCGCGGCCGGCGAGCGAGGAGCGCACCGGAGCGACGACGACGTAGAGCCCGTCGACCTCGAGGTCCAGCGGCTCGACGATGCGGCGGTCGATCAGGAGCGGAACCTTCTCGGTCACCGCACGGACCCGCTCCTCCTGCCCCGGCACCGCCGCGACCCCGGAGACGAGACCGTGCTCGATGCGGGTGCCGGCGCCGACGCCGATCGCGCGCATGAGCGGCAGCGCGGTCTCGCACATCCGCTCGAGGGCGACGGTGTGGTCCAGCGGCGGGGTCAGGGCACGGCTGAGCTCGGCGCTCGCCTCGAGCCACTTGCGGCGCTGCTCGCTGAGCTCGAGCTCGCGTACCTTGTCGATCTGGGCGCCCGCGGCACGGGCCAGGGCGACGACGAGCTGCTCGTCGTGACTGGTGAAGTCGGCGCCGCCGACCTTCTCGGACAGGAGCAGGTGGCCGAAGTCGTGGTCCTTGATCCGCAGCGGCACCTCGATGAACCTGCGCTTGCCGGGATCGCCCGTACGCAGCGCGTGGCTGCCGCCCTCGGCAGCGCGAGAACCGACCAGGAGCAGCGGTTCGGGAGCGGTGATCCCCCGGGGCCGGGTCGTCGACGCCGGCTCGTCGTCATCATCCGCTCCATCATCGGCATAGGCGTCGGCATACGCATCGGCGTCGGCATCGAGCCGCGCACGACGGCCGCGGCTCTTGCCCACGACCTGCAGTGTCGGCTCCTGCTGGTGGCCGTAGGTGATCAGGTCCTGCAGGTTGCCGTCGAGGTCGAGCACGCCGAGCGCGCCGTAGCCGGCTCCGGTCAGCTCGCAGGCGGAGCGGGTGATCCGCTCGAGCATGGCACTCAGGTCGAGCTCGCTCGACATCGCGATGACCGCGTCCAGGAGCGAGCGCGCCGATGGCTCGAGACCGGTCAGGTCCTCGGTCGCGTCGGTGGTCACTTGTCAGAGTCTGTCGTGTCGGACCCGGTTGCGTCCACATAACGGCAACAGTTTCTCCACTGTCTGCCTCAAACTCACGCGAATGTGTGCGTTTGGATCATTCATCCGCTACTTCGCCGTCGACATAGAGCCACCGTCCGGCACGCACCTCGAACCGGCTGCGCTCGGCGAGCACGCCGTCGCCCGACGGAGCCCGGTAGGACGCCCGGAACGCCACCCAGCCGTGGGTGTCGTCATCGAGTCCCGAGCCCTCGATCTCCAGGCCCGTCCACCTCAGCTGCTGGTCATCTCCGGCCACGCCCAGGTCGTCCGGGCGGCTCCGCGGATGCCACGTCCGGAAGATGTAGTCCCAGTCCCCGAGGGCGTACGCCGCATAGCGGCTGCGCATCAGCTCCTCCGGTGTCTGGGCCAGGGCGTCCCCACGGTGCAGCCGGCGGCAGCACTGCTCATAGCGGCGCCCGCTGCCGCACGGGCAGTCCTGGGGCAGGGGTGATCCGGTGGTCGTGCGGCCGAACGGAGACATGGGCCCAGTGTGTATCAGACGGGTCTCTTTTCCTTCCTAGAGCAAGAAGGTCACGCACTATTGTTAAGGCCAGGCTCAACTCAGGAAGGCGGGGATACGTCGGTGACGGATGTGAGCATCTGTCTTCTCGGGCCGCTGCGTGTCACCCGCGCAGGGGAGCCCATCGAGGTCCCGGGGCGACGTCCGCGCACCCTGCTGGCGTTGCTCGCCATGGAGGCCGGCACTCCCGTCTCCGCCGATGTTCTCGCCGACCGGATCTGGGGCGAGGAGCTCCCCGACAACCCGCGCGGCAGCCTGCACACCTACATCGGGCGGCTGCGTCGCGTGCTCGGCAAGGAGGTCGTACGCCGCGCCGCCGGTGGCTACATCCTCGATCTGCCCCGCTCCTCGGTGGACGCGCTCGCCTTCATCGACCTGCTCGACGCGGCGCAGGGTCCGGAGGCCTATGCGCGGCTCGAGGAGGCCATCGAGCTGTGGCGCGCCGAGCCGTTCGAGGAGTCGGCCGGCGGGTCGCTGGCCGAACGCACCCGGCCGTGGCTGGTCGACCGCTACCTCGCCGCGCTGGAGCGGCGCGCCGAGCTCGACATCGCCGCCGCCCGGGCGACCAAGGCGGTCGCCGACGTGCGCCGCGTGGTCGGCGACCACCCGCTGCGGGAGTCCCTGTGGGTGGTGATGCTGGACGCGCTGGGTGCCGCGGGACGTACGGCCGAGGCGCTGGAGGCCTACGAGGAGGTCCGCTCCCGGCTGGCCGACGAGCTCGGCACCGACCCCGGTGCGGAGCTGCGCGCGACGTTCACCCGGCTGCTGGTCGGCTCCTCGCCGGCTGCCCCCGAGGCGGAGGCCGCGCCGGGGCAGGCGACGGTGCCCGCGCAGCGGATCTCCGAGGAGGACCTGATCCCGAGGCAGCTCCCGGCCGACATCCCCAGCTTCTCCGGGCGCGAGGCCGAGCTGCGGCTGCTGGACGCGGTCACCATCTCCCACGACGCCGGCTGGCCGAGCGTGGTCGCCGTGCACGGCATCGGGGCGGTGGGCAAGACCGCGTTCGCGGTGCACTGGGCGCGCACCCGGACCGAGCACTTCCCCGACGGCCAGCTCTTCATCGACCTGCGCGGCTTCGGGCCGGGCGAGCCGCTCTCGCACGCCCAGGCGCTCACGACCCTGCTGATCGGGCTCGGCGTCGACGTCGCCTCGGTGCCGGCCGAGGTGGACGCGGCATCCGCCCTGCTGCGTACGACCCTCGCGCAGCGGCGCATGCTCCTCGTGCTCGACAACGCTCGCGACTCCGCGCACGTGCGGCCGCTGCTGCCGGGTGGTGACTCGCTGGTGCTGGTGACCAGCCGGAGCCAGCTGCGCGGCCTGGCCACCCGGGAGGGGGCCCGGCGGCTCGCGCTGGACACGCTCGCCCCGGAGGAGTCGGTGGCCTTCCTCCGGCAGCGGCTGATCGACCGGCCTGCGGACGAGGAGGACGTACGCGCCCTCGCGGAGCGGTGCGGACACCTGCCGCTCGCGCTCGCCGTCGCGGCCGAGCGGTGCAGTCGCTACCCGGATCTGCCGCTGACCGACCTGCTGGCCGAGCTCGACGGCGAGACCAGCCGGCTGGCCGCGCTCGAGGCGCCGCTCGATCCCATCTCCGACCTGCGCGCGGTCTTCTCCTGGTCCTACGACTCCCTCGACGAGGAGTCGCGGCGCTCCTTCCGGCTCCTCGGCCTCCGTCCGGGCCACGAGATCGGGATGCCCGCGATGGCGGCGCTCTTCGGCGTCGACATCGCCGCGGCCCGGCGTCTGGTCGACAAGCTGGTCGACGCCAACCTGGTCCGGGAGCACCGGCCGGGGCGCTTCGTGCTCCACGACCTGATCCGCGACTACGCCCTGGAGATGGGCTCCGAGGAGGAGTCCGGAGAGGCGCTGCTGCGGCTGGTGAGCTGGTACACCCACTCCCTGGTCGCGGCCTCCGAGGCCGGCGGCCGGTCCTTCCGGCTGATGAGCCTCGACCCCGTGGTCGCCGGGGTCACGCCGCTGAGCTTCGCCACCGCGCAGCAGGCCCGCGCCTGGGGCGACCGGGAGTGGCTGACCATGGGCAGTGCCGTACGCCTGGCTGTGCGCGCCGGACTGCTGGGCCCGGCCTATCAGCTGGTCAACAAGATGTTCACCCTCTCGATGCGGCACCCACCCGCCGAGACGCTGCCGCTCCAGGAGCTCTGCCTCGACGCCGCCCTGCGCGCGGGCGAGCATGTCGACGCGGCCTACATCCGCAACCAGGCCGGGATCAGCCGTGCGCGGGCAGGCGACCTGACCCGGGCGATCTCGGAGTTCCGGGGCGCGGCCGAGGTGTTCCGCGAGGCGGGGACCGCGGCCGGCCTGGAGATGTCGCTGTCGAACTGCGGCCAGGCACTCAGCATGATCGGCTCCCTCGACGAGGCCGTCGCCGTCCTGGAGGAGGCCTACGCCGTCGCGGACGCCGCCGGGATGGACGACCGTGCCCGAGCGAGCCTGATCGGGCTGGCCGAGGTCTATGTCCGGATGGAGCGCTACGAGGACGCCGTGCGGCTGGTCGAGGAGGAGATCGGTTACGCGTCCGTCGACGTCGACTCCACCGCCTCGCCGAGGATGACGCTGATCGATGCCCTCATCGGACTGGGCCACCACGCGGAGGCCGAGACCCACCTGCGCATCGAGCTCGCCCATCACCTCGAGGAGCGCAACCGGTGGGCCGAGGCCAACGTCCTCGTACGCCGCGCCCTGATCGAGCGCGAGACCGACCGCGTCGCCCAGGCCCGGGTGACGCTGCACGAGGTCCTCACGATCCTGGACGAGGTCGGAGAGCTCGACCGCACCGCGCTGACCCGGGAACGGGTCGAGGAGCTCCTCGCCGGCGTCGGATCCGCGGTATCCGCGGGTCGGGACGTCGACGCGACGGCCACCCCGGGGTTGGGCGGCGGCGTAGCGTTGCGTCCGTGACTGCCGCACCCACGATCAGCACCCTCGGCCAGCTTCGCGCGAGTGGCCATGTGTTCAAGTCGCTCCGCGAGGAGATCCGCGACAACCTGCTGGCCAAGCTGGCAGCCGGAGAGGACCCCTGGCCCGGGCTGCACGGGCTCGAGGACACCGTCATCCCCCAGCTCGAGCGTGCCCTGATCGCCGGCCACGACGTCGTCCTGCTGGGCGAGCGCGGCCAGGGCAAGACCAGGCTGCTGCGTACGTTGGTGGGGTTGCTCGACGAGTGGACCCCGGTCATCGACGGCTCCGAGCTCGGCGAGCATCCCTATGAGCCGGTCTCGGTGGGTTCCCTGCGGGCGGCTGCGGAGCAGGGTGACGCGCTGCCGGTCGCGTGGAAGCACCGCTCCGAGCGCTACTCGGAGAAGCTGGCCACGCCCGACACCTCGGTCGCTGACCTGATCGGTGACGTCGACCCGATGAAGGTCGCCGAGGGGCGCTCACTGGGTGACCCGGAGACGATCCACTTCGGGCTGATCCCGCGCTCCCACCGCGGCATCGTCGCGATCAACGAGCTGCCCGATCTGGCCGAGCGGATCCAGGTGGCGATGCTCAATGTGATGGAGGAGCGCGACATCCAGATCCGCGGCTACGTGCTGCGGCTGCCGTTGGATCTCCTCGTGGTGGCCTCCGCCAACCCGGAGGACTACACCAACCGCGGTCGGATCATCACCCCGCTCAAGGACCGCTTCGGCGCCGAGATCCGCACCCACTACCCGCGCGAGCTCGCCGCGGAGATGGCGGTCATCCGGCAGGAGGCCGCCCTGGTCGCCGACGTGCCGGACCACCTTCTCGAGATCCTCGCCGTCTTCACCCGGCACCTGCGCGCATCCTCTGCGGTCGACCAGCGTTCCGGGGTCTCGGCGCGCTTCTCGATCGCCGGCGCCGAGACCGTCGCCGCGGCAGCGCTGCACCGGGCCACCGTGGCCGGGGAGCCCGATGCGGTCGCTCGTCTCGTCGACATCGAGACCGCCGTGGAGGTGCTCTCCGGCAAGATCGAGTTCGAGTCGGGCGAGGAGGGCCGCGAGGCCGACATCCTCACCCATCTGTTGCGTACTGCCGTCGCCGAGACCGTCCGCAAGTCCTTCCGCGGCCTCGACTTCGCGCTGCTCATCGACGCCATCGAGGACGGCCGCATGGTCACCACCGGCACCAAGGTCTCCGCCCGCGCGTTCCTGGAGGGCCTCCCGGTCCTGGGCGAGTCGGACCTCTACGACCAGATCGGCGACCGCGTCTACGAGGCCACCGGCGGCCCCCAGAACGACGGCCAGCTGGCCAGCGCCATCGAGCTGGCCCTGGAGGGTCTCTTCCTGGCCAGAAAGATCGGCAAGGACACCGAGGGCGGCGAGACGATCTATGGCTGATTCGGCGGGCGGCAGGCCATGAGCCGCTACAAGAAGTACGCCGGGGGCGACCCGCTCGCCCCGCCGGTCGACATCGCCGAGGCGCTGGACGCCATCGGCGAGGACGTGATGTCCGGCTACTCGCCCGAGCGCGCGATGCGGGAGTTCCTGCGGCGCGGGGGACAGGATCAGCGCGGCCTCGACGACCTCGCCCGGCAGGTCGCCGAGAGGCGCCGGGAGCTGCTGCAGCGCCACAACCTCGACGGCACGCTCGAGCAGGTGCGCGAACTGCTGGACAAGGCCGTCCTGGAGGAGCGCAAGCAGCTGGCCCGCGACGTCACCATGGACGACGGCGACCGGGCGTTCCGGGAGATGCAGATCGACAACCTCTCGCCGAACACCGCCGCCGCGGTGAGCGAGCTCTCCTCCTACGACTGGACCTCACGTGAGGCCCGCGAGGCCTACGAGGAGATCAAGGACCTGCTCGGCCGCGAGATCCTCGACCAGCGGTTCGCCGGGATGAAGCAGGCGCTCGAGGGGGCCACCGACGAGGACCGCGAGGCGATCGCGGAGATGCTGCGAGACCTCAACCAGCTGCTCGACAAGCACAACCGCGGCGAGGACACCGACGCGGACTTCGACGAGTTCATGGCCAAGCACGGGCAGTACTTCCCGGAGAACCCGCAGAACATCGACGAGCTCCTCGACACCCTCGCGCAGCGCTCCGCGGCCGCCCAGCGGATGCTCAACTCGATGTCGGCAGAGCAGCGACGCGAGCTGATGGAGCTCTCGGCGCAGGCGTTCGGCTCGCCCGCGCTGATGGAGCAGATGGCGCAGCTCGACGCCAACCTGCAGGCGGCGCGGCCGGGCGAGGACTGGTACGGCTCCGAGGAGTTCGGCGGCGGTGAGGGACTCGGCCTCGGCGACGGCACCGGCGTGCTGCAGGACATCGCCGAGCTCGACCAGCTCTCCGAGCAGCTCCAGCAGTCCTACGCCGGCAGCAGGCTCGACGACATCGACCTCGACGCCCTCTCCCGGCAGCTCGGCGACCAGGCCGCGGTCGACGCGCGCACGCTGCAGGAGCTCGAGCAGGCGCTGCGCGACTCCGGCCAGCTCGAGCGCGGCTCCGACGGCGACCTCAGGCTGACCCCGAAGGCGATGCGCCAGCTCGGCAAGGCCCTGCTGCGCGACGTCGCGCAGCGGCTCTCCGGCCGCCATGGCGAACGCGACCTGCAGCGCGCGGGTGCGGCGGGCGATCTGTCCGGCTCCTCGCGGCCGTGGGCCTTCGGCGACACGGAACCATGGGACGTACCTCGCACGATCACGAACGCCGTCATCCGTGAGGTCGGAGAGGGCCGCCGTGGCCCTGGAGTCCGGCTGAGTGTCGACGACATCGAGGTGCAGGAGACCGAGGCACGTACGCAGGCAGCGGTCGCCCTCCTGGTCGACACCAGCTTCTCGATGGCGATGGACGGCCGTTGGGTGCCGATGAAGCGCACCGCGCTGGCCCTGCACACCCTGATCAGGAGCCGTTTCCGCAACGACGACCTGCAGCTGATCTCGTTCGGGCGCTATGCCCAGACGATGGAGATCGAGAAACTGACCGCGCTCGACGCGATCTGGGACAAGGGCACCAACCTGCACCACGCGCTGCTGCTGGCCAACCGGCACTTCCGCAAGCACCCCGGTGCCCAGCCGGTGCTCCTGATCGTGACCGACGGCGAGCCCACCGCCCACCTGGAGCCCGGCGGCGATGTCTGGTTCTCCTACCCGCCGCACCCGGTGACGATCGCGCGGTCCGTCGAGGAGCTGGAGAACTCCCGTCGCCTCGGCGCCCAGACCACCTTCTTCCGCCTCGGCGAGGATCCCGGCCTGGCCCGTTTCATCGACTCCATGGCCCGCCGCGTCGAGGGGCGCGTCGTCGCGCCCGAGCTGGACGACCTCGGCGCCGCCGTTGTCGGGTCGTATCTCGGGGACAGGACGGCGCGGCGTACGTCGAACAGCTACGGCGGCTACCCGGATGCCTTCGGCGACCGCGGCTGGTGGGCCGGCTGAAACCGAGTTGACTCGGTGAGCATCGAGCCGCGTAGCCTGCGCTCGTGACCGAGGAGACGCTGAACGTACTTGCCCTCCTCGCTCTCGCGGCGCTGGCTGCCGGCTACGTGGACGCGGTGGTCGGGGGCGGTGGCCTGATCCAGCTGCCGGCGCTGTTGCTGTTCCTGCCCGGCGCGGCCCCGGTGCAGATCCTGGCGACGAACAAGCTGGCCTCGGTATTCGGCACGTCGGTCAGCGCCGCGACCTACTACCGGCGTGTCGGCCCTGATCCGAAGACCTTCGTGCCCCTGATGATCCTTGCGTTCATCGGCTCGGCCATGGGCGCGGGAGTCGCCTCGTACCTTCCGGAGGAGGTCTTCGAGCCGATCGTCCTGGCGGCCCTCGTCCTGGTCGGCGCGTGGGTGGTCTTCAAGCCGCAGCTCGGCGCGGCGACCAAGCTGAAATTCCAAGACCACCGGCACGTGATCGGAGCGATGGTCGTCGGGTTCGCGGTCGGGTTCTACGACGGTGCGCTCGGCCCCGGGACCGGAAGCTTCCTGGTGATCGGCCTCGTCGGCCTGCTCGGCTACTCGTTCCTGGAGGCGAGCGCGAAGGCGAAGATGGCCAACGTGGCCACCAACCTCGCCGCCCTCGCCGTCTTCATCCCGCAGGGCGCGGTCATGTGGAAGATCGGCCTGATGATGGGCGTGTGCAACCTGATCGGCGGCTACCTCGGGGCGCGGACCGCGGTGGCGAAGGGTGCCGGGTTCGTACGCGTCTTCTTCATCGTCGTGGTCGCCGGGTTCATCATCCGCATCGGCGGCAGCGTCCTGGGGATCTGGTGAGCCCGTGCACTACCTGACGATCGGTCGCGACGGCGCCGCCGAGATCGAGGAGAAGCGGTCACGGTTCCTGTGCACGCTTGTCCGGGGCGAGAGCGAGGGCCAGGCCCGGGAGGTGGTCGAGCGGCTGCGCAAACAGCACTGGGACGCGCGGCACACCTGCTCGACCTTCAGGATCGGCCCGCCACCGCAGCCCGTCGAGCGCTCCAACGACGACGGTGAGCCGGCCGGCACTGCGGGCGCCCCGATGCTCGAGGTGCTCCGTGGCGCCGGGGTGTCCGACACGGTCGCCGTGGTGACCCGCTGGTTCGGCGGGACGCTGCTCGGTGCGGGCGGTCTTGTCCGGGCCTACTCCGACGCCGTCCGCGCCGCGCTGGACGAGGTCGGGACGCTGCGGCGAGAGCTCGTTCGGGAGTATTCGATCGAGGTCCCGTACGACGCCGCCGGCCGCCTCGAGACCGACCTCCGATCCTCCGGTGTGGCGGTCCTCGACACCGCCTACGGGGCCGCGGTGATCCTGCGGATCGGGGCTCCTCCTGCCGAGGAGAAACGCCTCCAGGCACTGGTCGCAGAGCTCACCGCAGGTGCGTCTGTGCTGGTCCCGGCCGCGGACCAGTGGGTCGACCTTCCCTGACGTTTGGGAGAATGGCCGGGTGAGCGACCATAGCGAGACGCCCGTGGAACTCCCTACCGGATGGACGACGAAGGTCCCCGACCTCGACGATCTACCCGCACTTCTGAGGCTCCGAGCAGCCGACAAGACACCCTTCGAGGGGTCCGGAAAGGTCGACGCCGACGCCATCACCGGCGAGATCGCCGGCCCCGCCTCCTGGACCCGCCAGCAGCTCGTCGCGATCGACCCCGAGGGGGACATCCGCGCCTGGGCCATCGCCCATGACCGCGCTGCCGGACGCACCCTCGTCTACCTCTACGTCGACCGCACCATCGCCCTGGCCGCCGAGGTCGCGGCCGGGCTCTACGCCTGGCTCGAGGACCAGGCCCGGTCGATGGCCGAGCTGCGTGGCATCACCGAGTCCCACCTCGATGCCAGCCCGTTCGCCGACGACACCGTGCAGCGCGAGTGGCTGGCGGCGGCGGAGTTCACCAACAAGCGCACCTGGCTGCACATGAGCCGGCCGGTGCTGCCCGACGAGACCGTGCCTCCGCTCCGTGAGGGCGTGACGATCCGGCCGGTCGAGACCCACGAGAACGGCATGCCCGTCGCAGCCGATCTGCAGACCGTCCATCAGACCCTGGAGGAGTCCTTCCAGGACCACTTCAACTCCTATCGGGAGAGCTTTCCCGAGTTCGTACAGCGCCTCCGCGAGGACCCCGGCCACCGCTGGGACCACTGGTGGCTCGCCTACGTCGACACGCCTGAGGGCGAGCTGCCCGCCGGCTCGCTGGTCGCCTCGGTGCTGCCCGCCAACGCGGCCGGGGTCGAGGGGACGTACGTCGAGTACATCGGTGTCAACCGCAACGCCCGCGGCCGCGGGGTGGCCAAGGGGCTGCTTCACGCCGTCATCGGCGACGCGATCGAGCGCGGCCGCGACCGGGTCTCGCTCGAGGTCGACGCCGACAGCCCGACCGGGGCCGACGGGCTCTACAAGTCGATGGGCTGGGTGACCGACTACGTCACCGAGTCGTGGCACAAGGACGTCACCGTCTGACGGTCCGACTGTCTGACGATCAGGCGCCGACGTCGGGGAGCTTGAGGTCCAGCGTCGGCGCCTCGGTGCCACCGTCGACCTCGAGCAGCTTCCCGGTCACGAACTGCCCGGCCCGCGAGGTGAGGTAGACCGCCGCGGCGGCGATGTCCTCGGCCTCGCCGATCCGTCCGAGCGGGGTCTTCGTCTCTATCTCGCCACGCATGGTCTCGTCGCCCGCCACGAACTCGAGCGCGCTGGTCAGGACCGACCCGACGAAGATCCCGTTCACCCGGATCCTCGGCGCCAGGTCGGTCGCGGCCAGCCTGGTCCAGTGCGCCAGCGCCGCCTTCGCGGTCCCGTAGGCCAGATAGCCGCGCCCGGCGGTCCGTCCCATCATCGAGCTGATCGACACCACCGACTGCTGCCCGTCCGGGCTCTTCACCATGTAGGGCACCGCCGCCCGTGTCAGCGCGTGCGCCGTGGTCACGTTGAAGTGGAAGGCCTCTTCCAGGTAGCTCTCGTCGGTGTCGAGGAACGTGTTCGGGATCGTCCCGCCGACGTTGTTGACCACGATGTCGAGTCGGCCGAACTCCTCGTACGCCCGCTCCGCCAGCCCCGCCGTCACAGCCGTGTCAGCAAGATCCGCCGGCACCACCAGCGCCCGCCGCCCCGCCGCCTCGATCTTCTCTGCGACCTCCCGGAGCTGCCGCTCCGTCCTTGAGGCGATCACCACGTCCGCCCCGGCCTCCGCCAGCGCCACCGCCGTAGCCGCCCCGATCCCGCGCCCCGCCCCCGTCACGACCGCCACGTGGTCGGTCAGTCTGAACCGTTCGAGAATGCTCATCTGTTTCCTCCATGTCGAGACGTCCGGCCGGTCGGCCGAGACGTCGCTTGCGCTGGCCGAGGCGTCACGTACGTCGGCCGAGGCGTCGCTCCGGTTGGGCGAGGCGTCGCTTGCGTCGGCCGAGATGGCGTACGTGACGTGTCGATCGACGTACGTGACGCTTCGGCCATCGCGAGTGACGTCTCGGCCAACGCGGCTGACGCCTCGCCCGACGTAGGTGACGTGTCGCCCGACGTAGGTGACGTGTCGCCCGACGTACGTGACGCCTCGGCCGACCGGAGTGACGTCTCGCTCATCGGCTGACGAGGCCGCGGCCGGTGATCAGGGGGAGGTCGAGAGGGGAGACCAGGCCGGGGGAGGCGGCGACGACGGCGGGGATGGCGTTGACCAGGCGCTGGGCGGTGACGATCATCCCGGAGACGTTGTGGTCGCCGTGCTCGCCGTGGTGGCTGAACTCGACGGTCATCGACGGCTCGCCGGTGATCTCGATGCGGTAGCAGCCGTCGCCGGTCGCCGGGACCGGCCAGTCGGGGTCGGACCCGGCGTCGGTGCGGGTGACGTGCTCGAGGGTGATGCGGGGGATCCCGTCGACGTTGCCGGTGACGGTGAAACGTACGGACCCCTGGGTACCCTCGGCGATGTCGACCGACACGGTCTTGGTGTCCTTGACGGCCGGGCGGCGCTCGACGTGCTCGACGAGCGGCTCGTCGAGGGTCACCCCGAGTCCTGCGGCGAGCACCCGGACGACGGGTCCCCAGGCGGTGCTCAGCACGCCCGGCTCCCAGAGGAACGGCTTGTCCTCCAGCGAGCCCCCGAACCCGAAGAGGTCCTTCATCACCACGGGCTGGAAGTACGTCGAGTAGTCCGCGATCTCCGACACTCGGAGGTGGTCGATCCGCTGCGACAGCGAGGTCATCGCGAGCGGCAGGACGTCGTTGGCGAAGCCGGGGTCGATGCCGTTGACGTGCAGCGACGCGCCGCCCTCGCGGCCGGCCTCGTCGATGCCGGCGATCATCTCGTCCGGCAGCGTCCCCTGCGGGTGGACCAGGATCACCGGCCCGGACGAGACGACGTTGACCCCGTCCCGGATCAGGCCGGTCAGGTCCTCGATCGCCTCGAAGACCCGGTCGTCGGTCATCGCGGCGTGGACGACACAGTCCGGCGCCAGCGCGAGCAGCTCGTCGCGCGACGTGGTCGCGGCCACCCCGAGCGTACGTCCCGACCCCGCCAGCTCTCCGGCATCGACCCCGGCCTTCGCCGGTGTCGAGGTCCAGACCCCGACCAGCTCCAGGTCGGGATGGGCATCCACTCCCGCGATGGCATGACGTCCCACCGTCCCGGTGGACCAGACGACGACTCTGAGAGGCTGAGGCATGAGCCAAATCTAGAACGCGTTTCAGTTTCGCGAAAGTGATTCGCCGAGGAAACTCTCCGTCGCTACGTTGGCGTCCATGACCGAGGCACTCTTCGAGGACACCCGTCATCCGACCGGCGCTCCCTACGTCGCGGACGAGTCCACGACCCTGCGTACGTTCCTCGACTTCCATCGGGCGACCCTGCTCAGGCAGGTCGCGGGTCTCGACCACGAGCAGCTCAACCGCCCGTTCCCGCCCACGACCATGACGCTGGCCGGACTCCTCAAGCACATGGCGTTCGTCGAGGACACCTGGTTCGGCGTACGCCTGGCCGGCAACGCCCCGGTCCCGCCGTTCGACACGGCTCCCTGGGACGACGACCAGGAGATCAGCCTGCGCTGGATCCTGGTCCACATGATCGAGGAGTACGCCCGACACTGCGGCCACGCCGACCTCATGCGCGAGGCCATCGACGGAAAGACAGACCTGTGATGCAGATCCGTGAAGCGACGGCCGACGACTGGCCGCACATCTACCCGTTCTGGTCCGACATCGTGGCGGCGGGGGAGACCTACGCCTACCCCGAAGGCCTCACCTCGGAGGAGGCCAGGGAGATGTGGATGTACGACCACGTCGTCGTCGCGGTCGAGGGCGAGCCCGGGGACGAGCGCATCCTGGGCAGCGCGAAGATGGGCCCCAACCGTCCGGGCCGCGGCAGCCACATCGGCACCGCCTCGTTCATGGTCTCCCCGGACGCCCGCGGCAAGGGCGTCGGCCGGGCCCTCGGCGACTACTGCGTGACCTGGCACAAGGACAACGGCTTCCACGGCATCCAGTTCAACGCGGTCGTGGAGACCAACACGACCGCCGTACGTCTGTGGAAGTCCCTCGGCTTCCAGATCATCGGGACCGTCCCGGACGCGTTCGACTCGACGTCGCACGGCCGGGTCGGCCTCCACGTGATGTATCTGCCGCTGACCTGACCTCAGGCGGTCGCGGGGAAGGCGATGCCCGTGTTGGCGTGGCAGCGGTAGCCGTTGGGAACGCGGTCCAGGTACTGCTGGTGCGCGGGCTCGGCGGCGTAGAAGGTCGGCACCTCGCGGATCTCGGTGGTGATCTCGCCATACCCACGACGAGCGATCTCGTCGCCGTAGATCTTGGTCAGCTCCTCGGCGGTCTCCCGCTGCGCGTCGGAGACGTAGTAGAGCGCCGAGCGGTACTGGGTACCGACGTCGTTGCCCTGCCGCATCCCCTGCGTCGGGTCGTGGACCTCGAAGAACTTCTTGACCAGGTCGGCGTAGGAGACCACGGTGGGGTCGAAGACCACACGCACCGCCTCGGTGTGGTTGGTCTGACCGCTGCAGACCTCCTCATAGGTCGGGTTGGCGGTCGTGCCGCCCTGATACCCGACAGCGGTCGAGTAGACCCCCGGCGTCTGCCAGAAGATCTCCTCGGCGCCCCAGAAGCAGCCGAGGCCGAAGTAGGCCACCTCCGACCCTTCCGGGGCGGTCCCGTCCGACGGGGAGGCGAGCAGGGGAGTGCCGAGGACCCGGTGCTTCGCAGGCAGCTCGAAGAGCGCCTGGTCGCGCCCGGCGAGCGTGCGGTCCTCGGGGAAGAGCTGAGTCGGTCGGCCGAACATACGGAACCTCCAGTGGTCGGAATCTCTACCAGTCTCCAACACAGTTCGATGCGCGAACGTTCCCGGATGGGCCGGGAGGCGATTCGGACGTAGGCTCGGTGTGTGAGCGAGCAGCAGCACCTCGGCAAGGCCGGTTTCGAGACCAAGGCGATCCATGCGGGCTACGAGCCCGACCCGACGACGGGTGCGGTGATCCCGCCGATCTACGCCACCACGACCTACAAGCAGGACGGCGTCGGAGGCCTGCGCAACGGCTACGAGTACAGCCGCTCCGCCAACCCGACCCGCACCGCGCTCGAGGGTGCGCTGGCGGCGGTCGAGGAGGGCGAGAAGGGGTTCGCCTTCGCCTCCGGCCTGGCTGCCGAGGACACCCTGATCCGCAGCCTGATGCGGCCCGGTGACCACATGGTCATCCCCGACGACGCCTACGGCGGCACCCACCGGCTGATCGACAAGGTCGAGAGCCAGTGGGGGATCGCGCACACGCCCGCGCAGGTCGCCGACGTCGACGCGGTCGCGGCCGCGATCCAGCCGGGCAAGACCAAGATCATCTGGGTCGAGACGCCGACCAACCCGCTGCTCAACATCGCCGACATCTCGGCCCTGGCCACCGTGGCCCACGAGGCCGGCGCCCGGCTGGTGGTCGACAACACCTTCGCCAGCCCCTACCTGCAGCAGCCGCTCACCCTGGGCGCCGACGTGGTGGTGCACTCCACGACCAAGTACGTCGGTGGCCACTCCGACGTCGTCGGCGGCGCCGTCGTCGTCCGCGACCTCGAGCTCGCCGACAAGATCGGCTACCTCCAGAACGCCGCCGGCGCCATCGCCGACCCGTTCGGCGCCTGGCTGACCCTGCGCGGCCTCAAGACCCTGGCCGTACGCATGGACCGTCATTGCGACAACGCCGAGCGTGTCGCCGACTTCCTGACCTCGCACCCGAAGGTCGGCGAGGTCATCTACCCGGGCCTGGAGACCCACCCCGGCCACACGGTCGCGCAGAAGCAGATGAAGCGCTTCGGCGGCATGGTCTCCTTCCGGGTGACCGGCGGTGAGGCCCAGGCGCTCGCAGTGTGCGAGCGCACCAAGATCTTCACGCTGGGCGAGTCGCTCGGCGGGGTCGAGAGCCTGATCGAGCACCCCGGACGGATGACCCACGCGTCGGTCGCCGGCACCGACCTCGAGGTGCCGGCCGACCTGGTGCGGATCTCCGTCGGGATCGAGTACGCCGAGGACCTCGTCGCCGATCTCGAGCAGGCCCTTGACCAGAGCTGACGCCCCACAGACCGCCGTCTGCGTCGACTTCGGCTCCACCTGGACCAAGGCCCTCCACGTCGACCTCGTCTCTGGCGAGGTCCTCGGCTCAGCGAGCGCGCCGACGTCCCTGCACGAGGTGATGGAGGCGTACGACGCCTGCCTGGCGACCCTCGCCGAGATCGATCCGCGGGCGACGACGGCCGAGATCCTCGCCTGCTCCTCGGCCGGCGGCGGTCTCCGGATCGCCGTGGTCGGCAACGAGGAGCTGGTGACCGCGGAGGCCGGCCGACGCGTGGCGCTGTCCAGCGGTGGCAAGGTCGTCGCGGTGATCGCAACCGCAGGTCGTGAAGCCGAGAGTGACCTAGGGGCCACTCTCAGCTTCACAACCCCTGACCTGGTGCTGCTCACCGGGGGCACCGACGGCGGCAACCGGGACGCCATCGTCGCCGCCGCGCGCGAGCTTGCCGGGGCTGGCTGGCGCGGGCCGGTGGTCGTGGCGGGCAACCGCGAGGCCAACCCCGAGATCGACGAGATCCTGGCCGACGTGCCCCATGTGACCTGCGAGAACGTGGTTCCCAAGATCGGCGTGCTCGCGCCCGAGAGCGCCCGCGCGGCGGTCCGGGAGATGTTCCTCGAGCACGTGATCGGCGGCAAGAACCTCAGCAGCCGGGCCGACTTCCGGCGGATCGTCCAGGGTGCGACCCCCGATGTGGTCCTCCAGGGAGTGGAGACGCTGGCCGAGGTGCTCGGCGAGGACGTGGTCGTCGTCGACGTCGGCGGCGCCACGACCGACGTGCACAGCGTGGTCCGCCCCGACCCCGAGGCCGAGCACGTCCGTGAGGAGGTCGTCGCGGTCACTCCGGTGACCCGAACGGTCGAGGGTGATCTGGGGATGCGCTGGTCGGCCCCGACCACCCTGGACGCCGCCGACCACGGCGACCCCTCGCTCGCCGAGTCCGATCTCTCCGGCGAGGTCGACCACCGGCGCAACCACCCCGGTTGGCTGCCGCGCACGGAGCAGGACAAGGACATCGACGAGCTCCTCGCGAGGATCGCGATCTGCACGGCCCTGCAGCGGCACGCCGGACGGTCCCGGGTCGTGCTGTCGCCGAGCGGCAAGGTCATCGAGCGCACCGGCACCGATCTGCGCCGGGTCGGCGTGGTGATCGGTTCCGGCGGCGTACTCCGGCACGGTCGTCAGCACATCGAGGACCGCGTGATGCGTTGGTCGGCCCGTGGCGGGTGGCAGCTACCCGAGGCGCCTCTGCGGACGGTGGACAGCGACTACGTGCTCGCCGCTGTGGGCCTGCTGGCGCGGGCCCACCCAGCCACCGCACGCCACCTTGCGACCCACCTCACACCCTCCCGGTAGCCTCTGTCAGGTGACGGATCAGGGGGATGCTCCCGGCGGCGAGAAGTCGACCGCCAAGGAGAGCTTCGAGCGGGTGACAGGCGCATTCAGGCGCAGCCGGGAGGCGCGTGTGGCCCAGCGCCACGCGCAGGAGGAGGCCGATGCGCGGGAGTCTGCGGAGGTGGCCAAGGAGGCCGCCGCCGAAGCCCGTGAGTCGGCCGAGAACTTCGCGCTGCGCCTCGTCAACCAGTTCGAGCGCCTGCGCGAGGAGCGTCAGGAGCAGCTGGCCGCTCCCGAGCCGGTGACCGTCCCGACATCCGCGAGCCGGTCGCACGTCCCCTACGGCGTCGAGCTGGCCGCGCAGTGGGGCTGGCGGTTCCTGGTCATCGTCGCGGCCGGCTATCTGATCGTCCGTGCCCTCGGCTTCCTCAGCATCGTCGTCGTGCCGGTGGTCATCGCGCTGCTGATCGCCGCGCTCGTCTCCCCGGTGGTCAACGGCCTGGCTCGGGTCGGCCTGAAGCGCAGCATCTCGGCGCTCTTCGTGGTGATCGGGGTGCTCGCGGCGGTCATCGCCATGCTGAGCTTCGCCGGCACGCAGGTCGCCAACGGCTTCACCGACCTGGCCGGGCAGACCGTCAAGGCGCTCGACGAGATCCGGAACTGGCTGATCAATGGTCCGCTCCACGCGAGCGAGACCCAGATCGACACCTGGCTCAACACGGTGCAGACCACCCTGGAGGACTGGGCGGCGGCCTACGCCGCCAACCCGTTCTCCCGGGTCAGCGAGGTCGGCGGGGTCGCCCTCGACGTCTTCGCCGGCCTGTTCATCGTGCTCTTCTCCACCTACTTCTTCTGTGCCGAGGGCGAGCGGATCTGGGGCTGGCTGGTCCGGCTCGCGCCGCGCGCGGCGCGCAGCCGGATGGACAGCTCGGGCCGGGTCGCGTGGGTCTCGCTGACCCAGTTCACCCGCGCCACGGTCATCGTCGCCGCGGTGGACGCCATCGGCATCATGATCATCGCGGCGGCCCTGCAGGTGCCGTTCGTGGTCGCGATCGGTGTGCTCGTCTTCCTGAGCTCGTTCGTGCCGCTGATCGGCGCCACCGTCGCCGGCGCGGTCGCCGTGCTCGTCGCGCTGGTGTCCCAGGGACCGGTGACCGCGCTGCTGATGCTCGGTGGCGTGATCCTCGTCCAGCAGCTCGAGGCCCACGGCCTGCAGCCGTTCCTGCTCGGTCGCTGGGTCCGGGTCCACCCGCTCGGGGTGATCCTCGCGGTCGCCACCGGCATCGTGCTCGGTGGCGTGGCCGGTGCGCTCGTGGCGGTGCCGCTCGTGGCGGCTCTCAACGCGGTGGCCAACCACCTGACCGCGGTCCCGGCCACCACGCCGGCCACGGCCGCTCCGCCGACGTCGCCACCGCCACCGCCGCCGGTCAACGGCCCGACCTCCCCACCCCCACCGAGCCCAGGAGCAGGCAGTGCCTGAGATGCACGCTCAGCCGACGTACGACGACATCCTCGAGGCCCGCGAGCTGCTGCGCGACCACATCACCGAGACCCCGGTCCAGGGATCTCGCTGGCTGACCGACATCGTCGGCGACAAGGTCGTCCTCAAGTGCGAGAACCTGCAGCGTACGGGCTCCTTCAAGGCTCGTGGAGCATTCGTACGCATCGCCCGGCTGCCCGAGGAGCAGCGGAAGAACGGGGTGGTGGCCGCGAGTGCGGGCAACCACGCCCAGGGGGTCGCGCTGGCGGCGACGACCCTCGGCATCCCGTCCACCGTGTTCATGCCCGAGGGCGCGCCGATCCCGAAGGAGAAGGCCACCCGCGCCTACGGCGCGGAGGTGATCTTCGAGGGCCAGTACGTCGACCAGTGCCTCGATGCCGCGATGGACTTCGCCGCGCGCACCGGTGCGGTGATGATTCACCCCTTCGACCACCCCGACGTGGTCGCGGGCCAGGGCACGATCGGGCTCGAGATCCTCGAGCAGGCCCCTGACGTCAAGACCGTCGTCATCCCGCTGGGCGGTGGAGGCCTCCTCGCCGGGGCGGCGCTCGCGATCAAGGCGAAGCACCCCGACGTGAAGGTGATCGGCGTGCAGGCGGAGACCGCCGCCGCCTACCCGGTCTCGCTGCGCGAGGGCCGTCCGATCCGGCTCGACAAGATGCCGACGATGGCCGACGGCATCGCGGTCGGACTGCCAGGGGAGACCAACTTCCCGATGATCCAGTCCTACGTCGACGAGATCCGCACGGTCTCGGAGGAGTCGATCTCGAGCGCGCTGCTCGCGCTCGTCGAGCGGGCCAAGCTGGTCGTCGAGCCCGCCGGCGCCGTCGGCGTCGCCGCCCTGATGGACGCTCCCGAGGCCTTCGAGGGCCCGGTCGTGGTGGTGCTCTCCGGGGGCAACATCGATCCGCTCCTGCTCGGCAAGGTGATCCAGCACGGCATGACGCTGGCCGGGCGCTACCTGCCGGTCGCGGTCACGATCCCCGATCAGCCGGGCGCGCTGGCCACGCTGCTCTCGGTGATCGGCGACACCGGCGCCAACGTCATGGAGGTCGTGCACTCGCGCACCAATCCCGGGCTGAGGCTCGCCGAGGTCGGGGTGCAGCTCCAGCTGGAGACCCGTGGCCAGAACCATGCCGAGCGCGTTCTCGAACAGCTGCGCAGCAAGGGTTATCCAGCCGTCAGCCCGTGACCCCGTGCCGGGGAACGGTCTCGGAGGCAGATTGGGCAACGTTTCGGTCGCGAACTGTCTCCGGGTGTGGTTGCCTTGTTAAACTGAACCTTCTGACAATCTCCCGCAGAACGTTCCGCTGGGTGAACTACGCCCGCACAGCAGGGAGAAAAGGCGCCGGTTGATGGGGGTTGACCGGCGCCCCTTACCTATTCACTACCCATCAGGAGTAACTCGCTATGACTCAGTCGACCGAGACCACGGCTGCCACGATCTGGCTCAGCAAGGGTGCATTCGACAAGCTCACCGCGGAGTTGGAATACCTGAAGGGCCCCCGGCGCCAGGAGATCCTCGCCGAGATCAGCTCCGCCCGCGACGAAGGTGACCTCAAGGAGAACGGCGGCTACCACGCCGCTCGTGAGGAGCAGGGCAAGCTCGAGGGTCAGATCCAGCAGCTCGAGGCGTTGCTCCGCAAGGCGGACACCACGGTCCCCGAGGACGACGGTGTCGTCTCGGTCGGCAAGCTGGTCACGTTCAAGTTCGAGGGCGATGACGACGACGAGGCCGAGACCCGTCTGATCGCCTCCATCGAGATGAAGGAGTACGCCGGCGGAGTCGAGATCTCCTCCGCCGCCTCGCCGATCGGTGCAGCCCTGATCGGCGCGCGCATCGGTGACACGGTGACCTACGAGGGTCCGCGCGGGCCGCTCAAGGTCGAGATCCTGAAGACCGAGGTTTTCACCGGTCAGTAGGAATACCCGGTTAACCGGTGATTCCTGCACTTCTCTGGCGTTGCACTGCCCGAGAAGTGCAGGAATCACCTGAGAAGTACGGTCACTCGACCGTGCAGTCACCCCACTCGACCCGCAGCGCACGGCGCTCGGTCGGGATCGTGATCGTCTGACGCCCCTCTCCGGCGGTGAACTCGAGGTGGCCGACCTTCTCCTCCTGGTCGTCCTCGGCCTCGACGGTGCAGACCGGCTTCGCGTCCTTGTCGTGGAGACGTACGACGAAGGTCACCTCGACCTCGTTCTCGCTGACCGCCTCCCACTTCTCCAGCCCGGAGGAGACCTCGGGGTGCAGGGCGAGCCACAGCGCCCAGCCGAACCAGCCGATGACGGCGACCAGGGCGAGGACGAGGGCGATCATGAGTACGCCCGGGCGACGGCGCGGGCCGCGGCCGTAGCGGGTCGCGATGCGGGACTCTTCGGCTGAGGGCGTGCTCACCAGGACATGGTCCCATCCCGCGGAAGCAGACCGCACATCCGTCCCTGCGGCCTACCACGAATGTTGTCCGCGGACTGGGAGCGGGTAACCGAACCGTGAGACGGGGCGTGGTTAGGATTGAACCCATGCCAGAGCAGCTCCAGCAGGCCTTCCGCCTGATGCACGTGCACGCGCACCCCGACGACGAGTCGAGCAAGGGCGCCGGGATCACCGCGAAGTATGTCGCCGAAGGTGTCGACGTGCATGTCGCGACGTGTACGGGTGGCGAGCGGGGCGACATCCTCAACCCGAAGATGGAGCGCCCGGGGATCCTGGAGAACATCCACGAGATCCGCCGCGAGGAGATGCACCGCGCCCGCGACATCCTCGGCATCAAGCAGGACTGGCTCGGGTTCGTCGACTCCGGGTGGGTCGAGGAGTTCATGCTGGTCAAGGAGATGGCGGACAAGGACTGGTCGCTGCTTCCCGACGGCTGCTTCGGCCGGATGCCGCTCGAGGTGAGCACGCGCCGGCTCGTCGAGATCATCCGCTCGTTCCGGCCGCACGTGGTCACGACGTACGACGAGAACGGGGGCTACCCGCACCCGGACCACATCATGTGCCATCGGGTCTCGGTGGAGGCGTTCCGGGCGGCCGGCGACCCCGACCTGTTCCCGGACGCGGGCGAGCCCTGGCAGCCGCTGAAGCTCTACTACAGCCACACCTTCAACTACCCGCGCATGGTCGCCCTGCACGAGGCGATGAAGAGCCACGGGCTCAGCTCGCCCTACGAGGAGCGCCTCGAGGAGTGGAAGCCGGACCCGGGCTGGGACGAGCGCGTCACGACGAAGGTGGAGTGCGCCGACTTCTTCGGCGTACGTGACCAGGCGCTGCTCGCGCATGCCACCCAGATCGACCCCGACGGCCCCTGGTTCGCGGTGCCCCGGGAGATCGAGAAGGAGGCGTGGCCGACCGAGGACTACGAGCTGGTGACCTCCTACGTGCCGGTCCCCGAGGCCGAGAAGCGCGAGGAGACCGACCTGTTCGCCGGCCTCGACGTGTCCACCGCCGACGACGAGGGCAAGGCCGCGGTCGGCCGCGAGATCAGCTTCGGCAACGTGATCACCGCCTGAGCCCAGGCTGGGTCGTTCTCAGGCGAAGGTGAGACAATGTCCCCATGTCCGGCCTTCCGATGACGACCCTTGCGACGACGCAGTCGTTCTACACCTCCCAGCCCGCTCCTGAGCCCAACCCGCCCCAGGACGAGGACGTCGTCGCGGGCTGGACCGCCTTCGGCATCTTCATCGCGCTCTGCGTCGCGGTCGCGGTGATCGCCTGGAGCATGCTGCGTCAGTTCAAGAAGGTCGAGAAGGCCAAGGTCGAGGGCGTCTTCGGCGAGGAGGCCCAGGCCGAGGCGATCGCCAAGCAGGCCGCCAAGGACGAGATCAAGAAGCTGAAGCGCTAGCCCGCGCCGAGCGTGCCGCCGAGCTCGGCCGTGAGAGCGGGCGTCGCCTGCGTACGCAGCCTTCTGTCCGTCCGGGCCCGACGCCAGGGTTACGCAGGGTGCAGGTCGGTCAGCTCACCCTGATCCTGGCGGCGTTCGGCGTTCGGCGTCGGCCAGGCGTCAGAGCGTCGGCGCGATCGACGGCAGCAGGTCCTGGAACGTACGACCGTTGCCGATCTCGCCGAGCGCCGTCATCATCCAGCCGCCGTCGTAGCGACTGACCTTGGCCATGATCTCCGCGGTGTGCGGGCCGGTCTGGCTCAGGTCGAAGCGGGCGATCTCGGTGTGGGTCTTCTCGTCGACGAGGCGGCAGAAGGCGTTCTGGATCTGGGCGAAGCTCTGACCCGTGAACGAGTTGATCGTGAACACGATCTGCGCGACCTCGGCGGGCACCCGGTCGAGGTGGACGATGATCGACTCGTTGTCGCCGTCGCCGGCTCCGGTGCGGTTGTCACCGGAGTGGACCACGGAGCCGTTCCTGGACTTCAGCTGCCGGAACCAGGCCTGGTCGAGGTGGCCGCCCGCCGCGTCGTAGAGGATCGCGGAGGCGTCCAGGTCGACGTCGGCGCCGCGGAACCCGCCGAAGAGGCCCTGCCGGACCGCGTCCCAACCGAGCGCGATCCGCACGTGCGTCATGCTGCTGCCGTCACCTGTGGTGAGCGAGACCGACTGTCCCCGAGCGAGCGAGACGGACAAACTGATCCTCCGATGGCTGGGCCGACGCGGGCGGAGCGGGCGGGACACCACCAGCCTAGTCAATGGTGACGGTCACCGGCCCCGTTCCGGTCGGCTCGACCAGGATCCGGTGGTGCTCGGCCTCGCCGACGACTCGGCCGCCCTCGACGGCGATGTCGGGCCCGTCGGGGTAGTGGAGCGGGCTGACGTAGATCTCGGTGGGCTCATCGGTGTCCGCGGACGGCTCGTAGGTGTAGCTGAACTCGCCGGTCCCGGGGTCGAAGGAGAGGTCGACCGGCGTGCCGGCCGTGGCCTGCGGGTAGGTGCGGACCAGCGTACGCAGCTTGTCCTGCTTCACCGTCGACAGATCGGCGTCGTCGGTGAACATGCCCTGGCGGCCGTCGGCGGTGGTCGGGTCGTCCCAGTGCTTGTAGGCCCAGTGCATCCAGGAGGTGAAGTGGTCGTCGGCCGAGGCGGTGTCGATGGCCAGGAGCTCGGTGTTGTCGGTCGCGCCGAACTCCGACATCAGGTTGGTCGCGCCCATCGTCTCGGCCTGCTCGAGCGCCTTCAGGTTGTGGGTCTCGTCGTAGTCCTTGCACCCGCTGACCCCGATCGGGATGCCCTGGGAGTCGAGGTAGCCGTAGGGGCAGTAGCTGTGCCAGGAGTAGCCGACCTGGTCGTCGTTCGCCGGCCCGAAGCTGGAGTTGGGGACCTGGTTGGCGAGCAGCTGCGACTCGTACCAGACGATCCCGTCGGGATCGGACTTCCGGATCGCCGCCGTCGCCCGCTCGTACGCAGGCTGGAACTCGTCCCGGTAGGAGCTCGCGCACCCGGTGATCGGGCAGGAGAGCCACTCCCGGCCCGCCCACGGCTCGTTGATGAGGTCGTAGCCCATCGAGTAGGGCTGATCGCCCCAGCGCTGCGCGACCGCGCCCCAGGCGGCTGCCCAGCCGTCCTGGACGCCGTCCTTGTTGGCCCAGAAGTTGTCGTAGACGGTGGCCAGCTCCGGGGTGATGTAGGTCGCCGGGAACGAGAGCTTGACCGGCGGGTGCAGGTTGTAGGGCGCCGGCCGCTTCGCCGCCCAGTCGGGCACGCCCTCCCCGCCGTAGGTCTCGTGCCACATGTCCTGGTGGAAGTCGTACTGCATCCAGATGCCCTCCTCGGCGAGCAGGTCGATGACCCGCTGCCAGTCGTCGAGGTAGTTCTCGTCGACCTTCCCGGGGGCTTCCGGGGTCACGCCCGCCCACAGAGTGCCGATCCGGGCACCGTTGAACCCGTGCTCCGCCAGCCATTCGGCGTCGGCAGCGGTGAAGCCCTCGGGCGAGTCGGGCGGGACGTACGGGTCGTGCTTCCACGCCAGGTTCTGCCCGTGCACGAGCACGATCCGGCCGTGCTGGTCGACCAGCCAGCGTCCCTCGCGAGAGAGCTGCGGCGACTCCTTCCCGGGGTCGGCGGCCGCGGGCCCAACCGGGGTCAGCAGCGAGGTCCCGAACGCGAGCACAGCCGCCGCGGCGGCAACGATTCCGAAGCTTCCCGAGCGAGGTGACATGAGCGGAACCTAGTGCTCTTCATCACATCCGACAAGAACACGTTCTCATTCTGGACGGAAGATCCGGCACAAGCGATGCTCAGACCGGATCCGCAGTGGACAGGGGCTGCCTCTCTGCGGTTGAGTCAGGTGCGAAACATTGGGGGAGAATGTCACCTGTGAGAGACGAAACGAGCGGCTGGTCGGGGACCTGGGTGGCCGAACGTCTGGGCGTGCGTCTTCGGACGACCGACGCGCCGAGCGGGATGATGATCACCGATCTGGTCGGCCTGGCGGTGCGACGCAACCCCCGCCGGGCGCAGCTGCTCGTCTCCTCCGTCCTCGGCAAGCACGTCCCGACGGACCCGCGGCTGGTGACCGACGCCGGGCTGCGCCTGGGGGCCAAGGCTCGCGCCGCGGTCACGGGTGACGCGGTGGTGCTCGGCTACGCCGAGACGGCGACCGCGCTGGGCCATCTCGTCGCCGATGCGCTCGGGGCGCCCTACCTGCACTCCACCCGACGGGTCGTCGACGGCATCGAGTCTGTCGCCGACTTCTTCGAGGAGCACTCGCACGCGACGGCCCACCGGTTGCTGCCCGCCGACCCGGTCTTCCTCGCTCGCGCCGAGACGCTGGTCCTGGTCGACGACGAGATCATCACCGGCAAGACCGTCGTCAGCACCATCCGGGCGCTGCACAAGCGGTTCCCGCGCAAGCACTACGTCGTGGCCGCGCTCGTCGACCTGCGCTCGGAGGCCGACCGTGGCCGCATGGAGCGCTCGATCAAGCGGCTGCGCGCCACCGTGGACGTCGTCTCCCTCGCCAGCGGCGAGATCGAGCTGCCCGAGGACCTCGCCGACAACGGCAACCGGCTCATCGACACCGTCGAGAACCTTCGCCAGCTGGCCGGCGTCGAGCCGACCCAGCGCCCGCGCGGCGAGGTCGTCCAGGTCGTCGCGACCTGGCCGCGGGCCGTCCCGGAGGGCGGCCGCCACGGCTTCACGACCAGCGCCGCCAGCTCCTACGAGTCGGCGGTCACGGTCACCGCCGCCGCCATCGCCGGCCGCATCCCCGACGGCCCCGTGCACGTCCTGGGCACCGAGGAGCTGATGTACGCACCCCTGCGGATCGCCTCCGCGCTGGCCGACCGGCGGGCGGCCGAGGGGCGGCGCCACGAGATCACCTACTCGACCACCACGCGTTCGCCGGTGCTCGACGTCGACGATCCGGGCTATGCGATCCGCACCGCGATCACCTTCCCCTCCCACGACGCTCCCGCCGACGGCGACGGTCCGAGGTTCGCCTACAACCTGTGGGAAGGGGCGTTCGAGGCGATCGTGCTCGTCGTCGACGAGCCCGCCGACACACCCGCGCTGCACGCCGAGGGCGGCCTGGTCGACCAGCTCGCCCGGATAGCGCCCCGGGTCGTGGTCGTCACCATCCCGGCGTTCACCCCGGAACCGCGCCACGACCAGCCGGCCCGGCAGCTGCCCGCTCCGCTGCACGGACCCGCATTCGGCTCCTACGAGCGAGACGACGTCGCCTGGCTGCTCAAGGACCTCTCCCCGGACGAGGCGGAGACGCCGGCCGAGGAGAGCGCGGAGGCCCATCTCGAGCTCTTCGAGGAGGCGCTGAGCGCGTCGGCGCAGCGCGTGGCGTACGCCGTCGGCCTGGTCACCGAGCACGTCCTGGCGCGGCGCGGGCAGGATGCCGTGCTGGTCTCGCTGGCCCCGTCCGGCACTCCGATCGGTGTGCTGATGCGACGCTGGGCGCAGCGGGTGCACGGCCTCGACCTGCCCCACTACGCGATCTCGCTGACGCACGGTCGCGGCATCGACCAGACCGCGCTCGCCTATCTGGCCGCGCACCACGACCCCGCTCGAGTGATGTTCGTGGACGGCTGGACCGGCACCGGCGCGATCACCCGTGAGCTGGCGGCCTCGGTGGAGAAAGCCAACTCCACGCTCGACGCCCATCTCTCCTCGCCCTTCTCCCCGGAGCTCGCGGCTCTCGCCGACCCGGGCCGGAGCGTGTCGGTCTACGGCACCCGGGAGGACTACCTGATCCCGTCGGCGTGCCTCGACGCCACCGTCTCGGGCCTCGTCTCGCGCCCCGTCGCCGACGACGACCGGGTCGGTCCCAACGACTTCCACGGCGCGGTGTTCCACGCCGAGCTGGCTTCGGCCGACGTGTCCAAGAAGTTCATCGACACGGTCGCGGCCAGGTTCCCGATCGTACGCACCAAGGTGATGCTCGACCTGGAGGCTCACCTCGGCGGTGACCACACCCCCACCTGGGTGGGCTGGGAGGCGGTCGAGGGGGTCGCCGAGCGGTTCGCGGACGGCGACGTCGGCCTGGTCGAGGCAGCCGGTGTCGACGAGACCGTCCGGCTGCTGCTGCACGGCGAGCCCGCCAAGATCCTGGTCAACCCGGCGCGTGACGCCGAGCTGGGTCAGGTCAGGAAGCTCGCCGAGGCGCGAGAAGTCCCGCTGGAGCGGGTCTCCGACCTGCCCTACTCCTGCATCGGCCTGCTGCGTCCCTGATGCCGGTGCGCCCGCCTCAGGACCTGCTCGTCGTCGGGAGCGTCAACGTCGACCTGACGGCGCTCGTCGACCGACTGCCCGGTGCCGGTGAGACCGTCGGAGGAGGACAGCTGCGTCGTGACGTCGGCGGAAAGGGCGCCAACCAGGCGGTCGCGGCGAGCCGGCTCGGCGCGCGGGTGCGGATGATCGGCGCCGTCGGCTCCGACACGGACGGCGCCACGGCGCTCGAGACCATCCGGGCCGCCGGCGTGGACGTCACCGCCGTACGCACCGTCGACGCGCCCACCGGCACCGCGCTGATCGCGGTCGACGCGGCGGGGGAGAACCAGATCGTGGTGTGCGGCGGCGCCAACGCGCTGGTCGACGCCGACGGGATCGCGGTCGGGATGGACGAGGCCGTGCTGATGCAGCTCGAGCTGTCCATGGACGTGGTCCGGGCGGTGGCGGCACGGGCCGCCGGTTTCGTCGCGGTCAACGCGGCCCCCGCGCACCCGCTCCCCGCGGACCTCGTCGAGCGCGTCGACCTGTTCATCGTCAACGAGACCGAGTACGCCGCGATGCCCGAGCTGCGCGGCGCCCGGCGGGTCGCGGTGACCTACGGGGCATCGGGAGCGGCGATGGTCGTCGACGGCGCCGAGGCCGCGCGGGTGCCCACGGCCGCGGTTGCGGATGTCGTCAACACCGTCGGTGCCGGCGACGCCTTCTCCGCGGCCCTCACCCTCGCGATCCTCTCGGGTGCGTCGGACGAGCAGGCGCTGCGTACGGCCTGTGCGGTCGGTGCGGCCGCCGTCGCCCATCCCAGCGCCCAGCCGCCACTGGACCGGCTGGAGACGTACGGCCGTCTCTGACGGGTACGACGGGGAGTTCTGCAGGGATTACCGACGAGTAACCCATGCAGAACTCCCCGTCGTACCCGAGGTTCTCAGAGCTCCTTGCGGAAGAAGTGGGTCGCGTGCGGGTTGTCGTTGTAGCGGTCGATGCGCTCATAGCCGGCCCGCTCGTACATCCCGATCGCCTCGCTGAGGACGTCGCGGGTGTCGAGGCGTACGACCCGATGGCCCAGTCGAACCGCCTCGGCCTCGAGGTGGCGCAGCAGGCGCGAGCCGAGGCCGGCACCGCGCCAGGCGGGGTCGACCCACATCCGCTTGATCTCGCCGGTTCCGTCGAACTCGCGCACCCCGCCGGAGGCGACCGGTGCGCCGTCACTGGCGGCGACGAAGAAGGTGCCGTGGGGCGGCCGCAGCGAGGGGTCGTCGCCGAAGCCCTCGTCGCCGACGGTGAACCCGAACCGTTCGCCGATCTCGGCGAAGTAGTGGCCCATTGCCTCCTGGGCCATCGGGTCGCGCGGGTCGACCGGCTCGATGGTGATCGTGGCGGCCCGCACCAGCAGGTCGGCCGTCGCCAGCGCCTCGTTGAGGCGGTCGCGCTGTCGCTGCGTCAACGGGTCGAGCAGCAGGTGGGCGCGCTCCTCGGAGCGCCGCTCGAGGTCGTCCCACTGCTTGAGGCCGTCCTCGGTGAGCACCACCAGTCGTCGCCGGCCGTCGGACGGGTCGCGTTCCGTCGCGACGTACCCCTTGCTCTCCAGGCTTCGCAGCATCCGGCTGACGTAACCGGAATCCAGGCCGCCGAGGCGGGTACGCAGGTCCTGGACCGTGCGGGCGCCGAGACCGATCTCGTAGAGGATGCGGGCGGTGCCGTAGGGGAGGCCGCTGCCGAGGAAGGACTCCTCGAGGGCTCCGACCCGACGGACGTAGCTCATGTTGAACTTGCGCATCACCGAGGTGTCCACTGTCATGTATCTGACTTTAGTCAGGCATTTCCGTGGATCCAAGAGAATTCTTGGAAATGACGAACGGCCCGTCCTCTCGGACGGGCCGTTTCCATGGGGTGAGCGACGGGGCTTGAACCCGCGACCCTCGCGACCACAACGCGATGCTCTACCAGCTGAGCTACGCCCACCATCGACCCGGACAGCGCATGTCCGAGCCAGCAGAAAGCATAGGGGAATCAGACCGGATCTGTGGAATCGGCGACCTCGTCCGGCTCGATCAGGCCGGTGATCGAGGCGCCGTGCCGGGCGGCGATCTCCTTGGCCGTGTCCGAGTCCGGGCCGGGCATCGGCACGAAGACCGCCTCGCGGTAGTAGCGAAGCTCCTCGATCGACTCCTGGATGTCGGCCAGCGCGCGGTGGTTGCCGCGCTTGGGAGGAGCCGAGAAGTAGGCCCGCGGGAACCAGCGGCGCGACAGCTCCTTGATCGAGGAGACGTCGACGTTGCGGTAGTGCAGGAACCCCTCCAGCTCGGGCATGTCGCGGGCCAGGAAGTTGCGGTCGGTGGCCACCGTGTTGCCACCCAGGGGCGGCCGGGAGTCCTTGCCGCAGTGCTCCCAGACGTACGCCAGGACCTGCTCCTCCGCCTCACGCATCGTCACACCGTTCTCGAGCTCGACCAGCAGGCCGGACTTGGTGTGCATGTCGCGAACGAAGTCGTCCATCTGCTCCAGCGCCTCGGCCGGGGGTTTGATGATGATGTCGACCCCGTCGCCGAGCACGTTGAGATCGAAGTCGGTGACGAGGGCCGCCACCTCGATGAGCGCGTCGTTCTCGAGGGACAACCCGGTCATCTCGCAGTCGATCCAGACCAGACGTTCGTTCAGTGAAGCCACGCAGAGCACCATAACGCCGCTGCTCAACGGCTTCGCGGAGGGATAGGCGACGATGTGATAACGGTTCCCATGGCGTGGTTTCAGCATGCACTCAGGAGACCGACCTATGTTGGCCCCATGAGCACGGATTCAGCCAGCAGCCCCTCGCGCAAGGAGAAGCGTGAGGCCCGCGCTGCCAAGGCCGCCGCGGAGCTGGAGGCTCTGCGCAAGAAGCAGGCCCGCAAGTCGATCCTCACCGTCGTGGCGGTCTGCGCCGCCATCGCCGTGATCGTCGGCGGCCTCGTCTGGTTCAGCCTGAACCGCTCCGGGGACAGCGAGATCGCCGCGCCCGAAGCCGGCAGCAGCGAGCACGGCCTCGTGATCGGCCCCGACGACGCGCCCCACAAGGTCGTCATCTACGAGGACTTCCTCTGCCCCTACTGCGCCGACTTCGAGGCCGCGTCCCGCGAGGATCTCGCCGAGCTCGCTGCCGACGGCAAGGTGCAGGTCGACTACCGCCCGTTCGTGCTCCTCGACCGGATCGGCCCCTACTCCGAGCTCGCCACCTCGGCCTTCGCGGTCGTCCAGGAGGAGGCCGGCGACGAGGTCGCCAAGAAGTTCCACGACCTGCTCTTCGAGAACCAGCCGAGCGAGTCCGGCCCGTTCCCCGAGGCCGCCGACCTCGTCGACCTCGCCGTCGAGGCGGGCGCCGAGGAGGCCGCGGTCAAGGATCGGATCGCCAACCTCGACGGCAAGGCCTGGGCCGACGCCGCCACCCGGGCGGCCGCCGACGACGGCGTGCAGGGGACCCCGACCATCCTGCTCGACGGCGAGCAGTTCCAGGACGGCAACTCCATCGACGACATCGCCGCCAATCTGGTCGAGCAGATCTCCTGACGCCCGTCGTCCGATCCGCGTTGCCAGGGGTTCGGCTCCCGTTTCGGTAGGCACCGTACGGTTCGGCGACAGCCCACGGCGGCTGGCCGAAGACCCCTACGCGAAGGTGCTCGAGATGGCGTACGCGACGACCGAAGAAGGCCATCGGATCTATGTGAAGCCGACCGATCCGCGGGCTCTCGGCCTGATCGCCAACAAGGGACGGATCATCCGTGGCTCGCTCGAGCTGTGGCGGGTGGCGCTCGGGCTGCACGAGTGGCAGACCGTGATCGACATCGGCGTGAACTACGGCGAGATGCTCGTCGGGGTGGAGATCCCGGCGGGCGCCGAGCTGATCGGGTTCGAGCCGAACACCTCGCTCCACAAGGTCCTGCGCAAGACCCTCGAGGCCCGAGGCGTGGCGATCGACCTTCGCTCGCAGGCCGTCGCCGACAGGCCCGGCACGGCGCGGTTCGCGGTCGACCGCACCTGGTCGGGAACGTCGTCGCTCTACGACGAGCGCCACGACGGCTCGGCCCGCTGGCAGCTCCGCGACGTCGAGGTCACCACGCTCGACGAGATCCTCGGCGGATCGGGGCGGTCGTTCTGCGTGAAGGTGGATGTCGAGGGCTTCGAGCGGGAGGTCGTCGACGGCGCGGCCAGGTCGCTGGAGCGCAACACACACTGGGCGCTGATGCTCGAGATCGAGCACATGGACCGTGGCTATCTGGCCGAGCTGGCCCGGACCCGGGACGTGTTCGTCAAGGAGAAGGACTCGACCGTGCTGCGGCGGGTGCCCGGCGAGCGCATCGCCGTCGAGGAGCTTCTCGACGACCCCACCTTGCACCGCCAGGACTGTGTGGTCCTGAGCCCTGCCCTTGCCGGTCGATCGGCGATAGCGTGACGGCATGACCGAGATCCAGATCGTCGAGCAGTTCCTGGCCGCGCTCGAGACCGGAGAGGTCGACGCGGCGCTGGCACTGTGCGCGGACGACGTCACCTACCAGAACGTGCCCCTGCCGCCCGCCCGCGGCCTGTCCGAGGTCGGGCGCCAGCTGCGGGTCATGGGGAAGTACGCCACCGGCTTCGAGGTCCGGATGATCAACATCGCGGCCAACGGCCCGGTGGTGCTCACCGAGCGCATCGACGTGCTCAGTCGCGGCTCGGTCTCCGCCGAGTTCTGGGTGTGCGGCACCTTCGAGGTGCGCGACGGCAAGATCGTGCTCTGGCGCGACTACTTCGACTGGACCACGTTCATCGCGGCGGGCGTCAAGGGCGTCGGCCTCGCCGCGTTCGGCGCGATCCGGAAGGCCGTCGGCCGCTGACCCACCGAGCGCTGTTGTGCGCAGTGCACGAGGCACCTCGTGCGCTGTTCTTGTGACGCCAGTCACAGCGAGCCCTACGCTCGGAGACATGCCTCGTGCGTCAGTCGCTCTCCTCGCCCTGCTCCTGATCGCTTCCGCACTGGTCGCCTCGACCGGCCCGGCCGTCGCCGACCCCGAGCCTCCCGGTGACCAGCCGCTGCCGGGCTACACGATCAGCAACCCGGCGTTGGCACCGATCGTCGTCGGCGGCGAGGAGACCACGGTGCGCCAGGGCGTGCACGAGCACGCGGCGTACATCCTCGAGGTGCCGGCGGACTGGAACGGCGAGCTGGTGATGTGGGCCCACGGCTACCGCGGGCTCAGCTACACGCTGACGCCCGAGACCCCGGGGTTCGGGCTGCGGCGTACGTTCCTCGAGCAGGGCTACGCCTGGGCGGCGTCGAGCTACTCCACCAACGGCTACGACGTGGGTGCCGGGGTGCGCTCGACCCGGGACCTGGCGACGTACGCCTCCGAGCTGCTGCCCCGCCGTGCCAGCCGCACGTATGTGACCGGGGTGTCCATGGGCGGGCACGTGATCGGTCGCTCGCTGGAGCAGTATCCGGGGTTCTACGACGGCGCGATGCCGATGTGCGGGCAGCTCGGGGACGTGGAGCTCTTCGACTTCTTCGTCGACTACAACCTCGGCGCCCAGGCGCTCGCCGGGCACGACGCCTACCCCTACGACGAGAACTACCAGAGTGCCGACGTCCCGGTGATCAAGGAGCGGCTGGGGCTCGACGGCACGCTGACCCCGGAGGGCGAGCAGCTGCGGGCGATGACGATCGAGCGCAGCGGTGGCCCGCGGCCGGGCGCGGTGGCGGCCTTCGGGCAGTGGAAGGACTTCCTGTTCTCGCTGCCCTCGGTCGACGACGGCGGCACCCTGGCCTTCAACATCGCCCGGGTCGCGACCAACCAGGACACCGTCTACACGCCGAGCTCGCCGGTCGATCTCAACAGCCAGATCGAGCGGATCGACCCCGCAGATCCGGCCGGGCGCTACAGCCACCGGCTCAACGCGCCCTCGCGGATCTCCGGCCGTCCGAGCGCACCGGTGGTGAGCCTGCACAACCTCGGCGACATGTTCGTGCCGTTCTCGCTGGAGCAGATCTACCTGCGTGAGGTGAAGCGCCACCACCGCGACGGTCTCGTCGTGCAGCGGGCGATCCGGTCGGCCGGGCACTGCGAGTTCAGTCCCACCGAGGCCGCGACGGCCTGGGGCGACCTCGTCGACTGGGTCGAGCACGGCGACCGCCCGGCCGGCGACGACGTGCTCGACCGGGCAGCGGTCGCCGCGCCCGACTACGGCTGCGCGTTCACCGATCCCGCTGCGTACGGGACCGGCTCACGCCGCCTCTACGCGCGCTGCCCCTGAGCGTCCAGGCCGGCGTCAGCGGACGACGTCGTAGACGAGCTTGAGGATGCCGTTGGCGTAGGTCTCCGACTCGACCAGCTTCAGCATCTGCTTGTCCTTGTCGGTCTCGCTCCACATCGACTTCCCGGCACCGAGGACGACCGGGAAGACGAGCAGGTGGTAGCGGTCGATCAGGCCGGCGTCGGAGAGGTTGCGGGCGAGCTCGGCGCTGCCGGCGATCAGGAGCGGGCCGCCGTCGCCCTGCTTGAGCTGCTCGACCTCGTCCAGCGACCTCACGATGTTCTGCGGGCCCCAGCCCTCGACCAGGGCCTCCTCGCCGAGGGAGGTCGAGACGACGTACTTCGGGATCTCCTTGACCACCGCGAAGTCCTCGATGTCGGGCCAGATCGGGGCGAAGGCCTCGTAGCTGCGGCGGCCGAACATCAGCGCGCCGGCCTCCTCCATCTCGCTGCCCTTGATGGCGTAGGCCTCCGGCAGGAACTCGATGTCCTGGAACGTCCAGCCACCGCTGCGGTGCTGCTCGGACGGCGAGCCGCCGCCGGGGGAGTCGACGACGCCGTCGAGGGACACGAAAGCTGAGTAGATGAGGGTGCGCATGAGCCCGATCCTGCCGTGACGGACTCGGACAGCGCCAGAGGTTTCCGGGCGCTACCGTGAAGGCATGACGGCCCGACGACGTGCTCAGGAGTTCTGCGAGGCGTACGGCCTCTCGATGCCGATCCTTCAGGCGCCGATGGCGGGCGCCTGTCCGCCCGCGGCGGCGGCCGCGGTGGCCGACGCCGGCGGAATGGGTGCGGCCGGGGTGGTGCTCGACCCGCCGCAGCGGATCGCGGAGTGGACCGCCGAGTTCCGGTCGATGTCGACGGGTCCTCTGCAGCTGAACATCTGGATCCCCGACCCCCTCGACGACGACCAGGCCAGGATCTCGGCCGCGGAGGAGTTCCTGGGACGGTTCGGTACGCCGGGACCCGAGCAGCCTCCCGCGCCCTCGTTCGAGGAGCAGTGCGAGGCGATGCTCGCCGCCCGGCCGACGGTCGTCTCCTCGATCATGGGCCTCTTCCCGCCCGACTACGTCGACCGTCTGCACGAGGCCGGGATCGCCTGGTTCGCGTGCGCCACGACCCTGGCCGAGGCTCGGGCCGCCCAGGAGGCCGGCGCCGACGCCATCGTCGCGCAGGGACTCGAGGCCGGCGGGCACCGCGGCGTCTTCGAGGCGGGGACGGCGGAGCGTACGGCCGTCGGGCTGTTCGCCCTGCTCCCGCACATCGTCGACGGCGTGGACCTGCCGGTCATCGCGACCGGCGCGATCGCCGACGGTCGTGCCGTCGCCGCGGCGCTGACCCTCGGTGCGAGCGCCGTGCAGGTCGGCAGCGCGCTGCTGAGGTCGCCCGAGACCGGGATCGCCGACGCCTGGGCCGCGTCGCTCGACGGGCTCGAGCCGGAGGACACGGTCGCCACCCGTGCCTACTCCGGCCGCCTCGGCCGCTCCGCCCCGACGCCCTATGTGCGCTCCTGGGAAGTTCCGGGTGCACCGTCGCCCGCGCCCTACCCTCATCAGCGCCGACTGGTCGCCCGGTGGCGCAAGGGCACGCCGGACGCGGCTGCACCGGTCGCCCTGGACCGCGCCAACCACTGGGCCGGCCAGGCCGCCGGTCGCGCCGTCTCCGAACCCGCCGGCCAGATCATCGCCCGCTTGTGGAGCGAGGCCCAGGAGAACCTGCCGCAGCTGGTCTGATCGTCGTCCGTCGGGTGCGCAGAATCCCGCCATGGCGGGAAAATGCCTGCCGGACCGCGGCACACTCTGCCGAGAGCACGGGCGCCGACCCTGCGAGGTGTAGAACGGAAGGCATGAGCGAAACCTGGTCCCAGCGCCTGCTCGCGGACGGCTTCGGCCGGATCGCGGAGAGCCTCCCCGCGATCGTCGACGGCCTCTCCGTCGAGGACCTGCTGTGGCGGCCGTACGACCGGGCGAACTCGATCGCCTGGACCCTGTGGCACATCGCCCGGATGGAGGACGCTCAGATCGCGCCGCTGGCCAGCACCGACGAGGTGTGGGCGCGGGACGGCTGGGTGGAGCGGTTCGGGCTGCCCTATCGGCCACGAGCGATGGGCTACGGGCAGTCCGCCGAGGAGGTTGCGGCGTTCCGGCTGGAGGACCCGGTGCTGCTGACCGGCTACTACCGGGCCGTCCATGCGGCCACCCTCGAGCTCGTCGGCTCGCTGAGCGATGAGGATCTCGCGCGGGTCATCGACGAGCGCTGGGACCCGCCGGTCACCGCTGCCGTGCGGCTGGTCAGCGTCGTCGACGACGCCGCCCAGCACATCGGCCAGGCGGCGTACGTCAAGGGGCTGCTGGGTCTGCGCTGAGAGCGAGCCTCAGAGAACGGCGGCGATGGCCTCGTCGATCGAGGCGTCGCCGGAGACCAGCTCCCACTGCTTGCCGACGGTGGCGTCGTCGTCGATCACCGCGGCTATGACCGCGGCCACGTCGGCGCGCGGGATGGTGTCGCGGTCGAGCTTCGGGGCCAGCTTCACCCGCCCGGTCGCGGGCTCGTCGGTGAGGCCGCCGGGACGCAGGATCGTCCACTCGAGGTCGCTGTCGCGCAGAGCGATATCGGCGTCACGCTTGGCCTCGACGTAGGCCTTCCAGACCTCACCGGCGTCGGCCGGGACCGGCTCGTCGACGCTGATCGCCGAGACCTGGACGAAGCGCTTGATGCCCGCGGCCCTCGCGCCCGCGATCGACTTCGTCGAGCCCTCCAGGTCGACGGTGCGCTTGCGCTCCTTGTTGCCGTCGGGGCCGCCTCCGGCGGCGAAGACGACCGCGTCGCAGCCCGCGAAGGCGGCAGCGAACCCGTCGGCGTCCTGGTTCTCGATGTCGAGCAGGCCGACCTCGGCCCCGAGCGCCTCGAGCTCGGCCCGGTAGCTCTCGCTGCGTACGAGTGCGACCGGGGTGTGGCCCGCGGCGGCGAGGATCGGATGGAGATGGAGGGCGACCTTGCCGTGGCCGCCGACGATGGCGATGCGCATGCCTCCACCATAGGCAGTACGGAGGGTCAAGCTGGGGACAGCGACCCGAGCGCGTGCACGAGCGGCGCGAGCTCGGGGATCTCGGCGGCCTCGTCCAGTGCCGTACGCAGCACCTCGTCGTGCAGCGGGCGGGCCTTCTTCAGCAGGGCCCGTCCCGTGGGCGTGAGCTCGGTGTAGATCCCGCGCCGGTCGTCGGCGCACAGGATCCGGGTGAGGAGGTTGCGGTTCTCCAGGCGGGTGACCAGGCGGGTCGTGGCCGAGGAGGAGAGAGCCGCGGCGCGGGCCAGCTGCTGCATCCGCATGTGCCAGCCGTCCTGGCGGCTGAGGGCGTCGAGCACGGTGAACTCGACGACGGACAGCCCGTGCTCGCGCTGCAGCGCCTTCTCGAGCGCGGCCTCGATCAGTCCGTGCACGGCCGCCAGCGTGCGCCAGCCCTGAGCGCGGATCTCGACGGCGTCATCAGCGATTCCCATGGGTCCTCCTTCGTGGACACCTCCAGCATACCCGAGTTGCGCGGATAGTGCGCGCGTGCAACTATAAATATCAAGCGTGTGCAACTACTGCGCACGCGGACTATCAACAGACGCAACCCGTCCATGTTCAGGAGTCATCCATGCCCGTCGCACTGCTAGCCCTCGCGATCGGAGGGTTCGGCATCGGCCTCACCGAGTTCGTCATCATGGGCCTGCTGCCCGAGGTCTCCGCCGACTTCGCGGTCAGCGAGACCACCGCCGGCTACCTCATCTCCGGCTACGCCCTCAGCGTCGCGATCGGCGCCATCGCCCTGACCCTCGCGCTCACCCGCGTGCCCCGTAAGTTCGCCCTGCTGGGCCTGATGGTGCTGTTCATCATCGGCAACCTGGTCTCGGCGATCTCGCCCGACTACGCCACGATGATGGTCGGCCGGATCATCGCGGCCCTGTGCCACGGTGCCTTCTTCGGCATCGGTGCCGTCGTCGCCGCGCAGCTGGTCGCCCCGGAGCGCAAGGCCAGCGCGATCGCCTTCATGTTCGGCGGCCTCACCCTCGCCAACGTCCTCGGCGTACCGCTCGGCACCTTGCTCGGCCAGGCCGCCGGCTGGCGCTCGACCTTCTGGGCCATCACCGTGATCGGCATCATCGCCTTCGTCGGCATCGCGCTCCTGGTCCCGGCCCACACCGGCCGCAGCGAGGAGGCCGCCCCGGCCGTACGCACCGAGCTGGCCGCCTTCGCCAGCCCTCAGGTCTGGTTCTCGATCGCCCTGACCGTGCTCGGCTACGGCGGCATGTTCGGCGGGTTCACCTACATCGCCTTCACCCTGACCGAGGTCAGCGGCTTCTCCGCGGGTGCGGTCCCGCTGCTGCTCGTCCTCTTCGGCGTCGGCCTCTTCTTCGGCAACATCGTCGGCGGCCGAGCCGCCGACCGCGATCTGGTCAAGACCCTGGGTGTTCTCCTCGCTGCCCTGACCCTCGTCCTCGCCGCCTTCGCCCTCGTCGCCACCAGCCAGGTGCTGACCGTCGTCGCGCTGGTCCTGATGGGCGCGGTCGGCTTCGGCACGGTGCCGGCCCTGCAGATGCGGGTGATGGGGTACGCCGACCGGGCGCCCACCCTCGCCTCCGGCGCCAACATCGCCGCCTTCAACGTCGGCAACGCGCTCGGCGCGTGGATCGGCGGCCTCACCCTCGCCGCCGGCCTCGGCTACACCTCGCCGCTGTGGGCGGGCGCCGGGGTCACCGCGCTCGGTCTGCTCGTGCTGCTGGTCGCCGTCCGTGCGCCCGGGGGCGAGCGGCGTACGTCCGTTCCTGTCCCTGCCTGAACCTCACCTACCTCGAAGAGAAGGAAGTCATGACCATCCCGAACATCACCTTGAACAACGGCGTCGAGATGCCACAGCTCGGCTTCGGCGTCTTCCAGGTGCCGAACGACGAGACCGAGGCGGCCGTGACCGCGGCGCTCGAGGCCGGCTACCGCAGCATCGACACCGCGGCGGTCTACGGCAACGAGGCCGGCGTCGGCCGCGCGCTCGCGAAGTCGGGCATCGCCCGCGAGGAGCTCTTCATCACCACGAAGCTCTGGAACGCCGACCACGAGCGGCCGGCCGAGGCGTACGAGAAGAGCCTCGAGCTCCTCGGCCTCGACCGGGTCGACCTCTACCTGATCCACTGGCCGACCCCGGCCCGCGATCTCTATCTCGACGCCTGGCAGGGACTCGAGGAGCTGTACGCCGCAGGTCGGACCCGCGCGATCGGCGTCTCGAACTTCCTGCCCGAGCACCTGGACCGGGTCGTCGGTCTCGGCGGCACGGTGCCGGCGGTCAACCAGATCGAGCTCCACCCGGCGCTGCAGCAGCGCGCGACGGCGGTCGCCGACGACCGGCTCGGGATCGCGACCGAGGCGTGGAGCCCGCTCGCCCAGGGCGCCATGCTCGAGAACCCGGTCATCACCGCGATCGCCGACCGCCTCGGCCGCACCACCGCCCAGGTGATCCTGCGCTGGCACCTCCAGCAGGGCCGGATCGTGATCCCCAAGTCGGTGACCCCGTCGCGGATCGCGCAGAACATCGACGTGTTCGGCTTCGATCTCACCGACGCCGACCTCGCCGCGATCGACGCCCTGGAGAGCGACGGCCGCACCGGCCCGGACCCGGCGACGTTCAACGCCGCCTGACGCCTGCGCTTGCCCGGGAAGCAGGTGTTATCGATCGGTGATCAGCCCAGGGCGGACGTCCGGACCGGTTGGGGGCATGCTTGGCGCATGCGATTGACCGAGCACGAGCTCACCGTGGCCCTGACCGGGACGGCGAAGTCCGTCCTGGCCTCCGGCCGGAGGTTCCGCAAGGGCGGTGCAGACATCGACAAGGTCTGGGACGAGACCGACCGGTTCCAGCGCTTCAAGCTCCTGGACAGCATCGGCACCCAGATCTTCCCGGTGCTCACCGACCTTCCCGATGTCGACGTCCCCGTCGGCGGCCGCCCGTCCTTCCCGGAGGAGCAGATCCGCGAGTCCGTCGAGCGCAACATCGGCGACGACGTCGGCCGGCTCCGTCGGGCGGTCACGGTCAAGGCGCGCGTCGCGCTCGTCCAGGCCGCCCTGTCCAACCTGCCGCCCCGGGCCGAGGGCGACCTGCGTCTGACCGACTGAGGTCGCGGATGCTCAGCGGAGGCGCTGGGCGACGTTGTCGCTGAGGTGCTCGAGGGAGTCCTTGAGGGTGGTGAACTCCTCGGTCTGCAGCGCCATCACCTCGGCGATGGTGTCGGGAACGCCTTCGGCGCGGCTGCGCAGATCGGTGCCGGCATCGGTCAGGCGCAGGCGGACGCTGCGCTGGTCCTCGGGGAGCTTCTCGCGGGTGACCAACCCGGCCGCCTCCAAGCGCTTGACCAGCGGCGTGACGGTGCCGTAGTCGAGGCCGAGCCGCTCGCCGAGCTCGCCCATCGTGACGGGGGAGCTCTCCCAGAGCACGAGCATGGCGACGTACTGGGAATAGGTCAGTCCCAGGGCGTCGAGGATCGGTCGGTAGGCCGCGGTCACGAGCCGCTGCGCGGTGTAGAGCGAGAAGCACAGCTGCTCGCTCAGCTCCAGGCTGTGGCGAGTCTCTGTCATGGGCCCACCCTACAACCCTTGCGCGCAAGCCTTTCGAGAGAAGCCTTGCGTGCAAGGTAAGTGCGGCGTAGATTCCTTGTACGCAAGGTAATTCGCCTCGAGGAGTGAACGACATATCCAAGCCCCCGTCCCGTGCCCGCCGCCGCATCGCGTTCCTGCTCTTCGACGGCGTGAAGACGCTCGACTACGTCGGTCCCGCCGAGGTCTTCGTCGAGGCCAACCAGGCGGTGGACGCCTACGACATCCTGCTGCTCTCGCCGGACGGGAAGGACGTGGTGACCTCTCTCGGTAGCCGGGTCTCCGTGCACGGCGCGGCCCACGAGTCGGGCGACTTCGACACGGTGATCGTGCCGGGAAGCGAGCTGCCGCCCCATGAGTTCGTACGCAGCACGGTGACCGAGGCGGCGATCTCGCTGGCCTCGCGTGCCCGGCGGGTGGTCTCGATCTGCAGCGGCGCCTTCGTGCTCGCCGAGATCGGGATGCTCGACGGCCGGCGCGCGACGACGCACTGGAAGTTCGCGCCGGAGCTCCAGCGGCTGTACCCGCGCGTGCGGGTGGAGCCCGACGCGATCTTCGTACGTGACGGCGAGATCCTGACCTCGGCCGGTGTCGCTGCGGGCATCGACCTGGCGCTGGCCCTGGTCGAGGACGACCACGGCGCCGACATCGCGCGACAGGTCGCCCAGCTCCTGCTCGTCTACCTGCAGCGCTCCGGCGGCCAGTCGCAGTACTCGGTCCCGCTGCGGGCCCGGGCACGACCTGCCTCGATCGTCCGCCGCGCGACCGATCTGGTCGACGCCGATCCCACCCGTGCCTGGACCGTGACCGACCTCGCCCGGCTCGTCTCGACCAGCCCGCGCCATCTCGCCCGGCGCTTCCGCGACGAGCTGGGCCAGTCACCGTCCGAGTACGTCACCGCGGTGCGCTTCGACCTCGCCCGGATGCACCTCGAGCTCGGTGCGAGCGTGACCGAGACGGCGGTGCAGTCGGGATACGGCAGCCCGGAGGCGCTGCGGCGGACGTTCGTCGCGCGGCTCGGCATCTCGCCGTCGCAGTACCAGCGCCGGTTCCGGTCCGCGCTCTCCGCCGAACGCGGTCGTGCCCGGGGACGAGCCGAGTTCGAGCTCGCCGACTGAGTCCTCGCCGGCCGATCCTCAGTCGAGCAGCGGCAGTACGTCGGCGATGGACGCGACCACGCGCGTCGGCCGGAACGGGAACGTCTCGACCTGCTCGGGCTTGGTCGACCCGGTCTCGACGAGGATCGTGCGCATGCCGGCCTCGAGGCCGCTGATGATGTCGGTGTCCATCCGGTCGCCGATCATCACCGTGGTCTCGGAGTGGGCCTCGAGCTGGTTGAGCGCGCTGCGCATCATCAGCGGGTTGGGCTTGCCGATGAAGTAGGGCGCCCGGTTGGTCGCGGCGCTGATCAGCGCCGCGACGGAGCCGGTCGCGGGGAGCGTGCCCTGCGGGCTCGGCCCGCTCGGGTCGGGGTTCGTGGCGATGAACCGCGCGCCGCCCTCGATCAGCCGGATCGCCCGGGTGATCGCCTCGAACGAATAGGTGCGAGTCTCACCGAGCACGACGTAGTCGGGATCGTTCTCCGTCATCACGTAGCCGACCGCGTGCAGCGCGGTCGTCAGCCCGGCCTCGCCGACGACGTACGCCGATCCGTCCGGCCGCTGGTCGGCGAGGAACTGCGCGGTGGCCAGCGCCGAGGTCCAGATCGACTTCTCGGGCACGTCCAGGCCGGAGCGGAGCAACCGGACCCGCAGGTCTCTCGGGGTGTAGATGGAGTTGTTGGTCAGCACCATGAACGGCACCGACGCCGCGGTGAGCTTGGCGAGGAACTCGGCCGCGCCGGGGATCGGCTCCTCCTCGCGCACCAGGACACCGTCCATGTCGGTCAGCCAGGTCTTGACGGGGCGCTCGTCGATCACGGGGACATCCTTGCCGATCGTGGCCCAACCGCCAACCGTTGCCGCCGACTCGTACGGCAAGCGTCTCCAGCAGGGGCAGGGACCTGCGCCGCTCCTACTTTCCCCACCCGTCAATAGTTCTTTCGACCGCCCCGGGAATGGTCTTCGGCCGGATGTTCCCATCCTCCGATCCGCGAAGACTGACACCGTCCCAGTCCTGTCCTCGGGAGGAAGAGATGAAACGCATCTCGGTACCGCTCGCCGTCGCCGTCGTCTCGCTGGCGGCAACGCTGGCCCCAGTGGTCTCGCTGGCCGCTCCGGACAAGGCACACGCCGCCCCACCGGACAGCATCACGTGGGGCAAGTGCCCCGCCGAGATCTCTCCGGTGCCGATCCCGGAGCGGATGCAGTGCGGGACCCTGAAGGTCCCCCTGGACTACAGCACCCCCGACGGCAGGACGATCGACATCGCGGTCTCGCGGCTGGCGAGCACGAAGCCCGGCAAGCGGCGCGGCATCCTGGTGACCAACCCCGGTGGCCCCTCCGCGGGTGAGAGCTACCCGGCGATGCTCGTCGCGATGGGGCTCCCGCAGAGCGTCCAGGACAGCTACGACGTGATCGGCTTCGACCCGCGCGGGATCGGCCGCAGCACGCCGGTGACGTGCGACCTCACCGCGGACCAGCAGGTGACCGGGAGCATCCCGCCGTATCCGCTCGACGCCGCCGACGTGACCGCGCACGCAGCCGTGAGCAAGCAGATCGCCCAGCAGTGCAGGGCGTCGACGACGTCCTGGATGCTGCCGCACGTCAGCCCGGCCAACACCGCACGCGACATGGATCGGATCCGGGCCGTGCTCGGCGAGTCGAAGCTGTCCTACGCCGGCGCCTCCTGGGGAACCCACCTGGGCGCGGTCTACACCACCCTGTTCCCGCACCGCAGCGACCGGATCGTGCTCGACAGCAACATGGGGCCGGGCGGCTGGGACTACGTGAGCGACCGGCTGTGGTCCCGGGGCGTCGAGCACACCTTCCCGACCTTCGCGAAGTTCGCTGCCGCGAATCACCGCGAGTTCGGCCTGGGCACGACCCCGGCGCGCGTACGAGCTAAGTACTTCGAGCTCGCCGAGCGGCTGGAGAAGAAGCCGATCCAGACACCGGACGGCCCCTTCGACCACGTCTCGTTCCGGCTGATCAACTTCGGCCTGCTGTACGGCCCGACCCAGTTCCCGCTGCTGGCAGGCATCTGGCAGGCGGCCGATGTGAACCAGCCGCCGCCACCGCTGCCCGGAGGCGACGCCGTGACCGACGTGGACAACCTCATCTCCGGCCGCTACCACATGATCTGCAACGACGCGCGCTGGCCGTCGTCGGTTGCGACCTACCAGCGCAACGTCGCCGTCGACAGGGTCAGGTATCCGCTGTTCGGTGCCGCGGGGGCCAACATCACCCCCTGCGCCTACTGGCCGGATCCCGCCGAACCGCAGGTCCTGATCACCGATCGGGGTCCGGCCGACGTACTGATGGTGCAGAACCTTCGTGACCCGGCGACACCGCTCGCCGGTGCGCGGAAGATGCGGACGGCCCTGGGCGAGCGAGCCACCATGGTGACCGCCGATCAGAGCGGTCACGGCGTCTACCCGGCCGGCAGGAACCGCTGCGCGAACCACGTGGTGACGACCTATCTGACCACGGGTGAGCGACCGGTGCGCGACTACCACTGCTCGGCCGACGCCGCACCCCGCTGACCTGCGCCCGCTTGCGGTCGAAGGTGTCCGGATTCGTGGGGTATCGGGCAGATACGGCGGGGCGCGACGGGGTGCCTGACGCCGAGGATTGAGGTGGCGTCGGGACCGCGACAGCTCCGGCGATGGGGGCGGTGGACCGACGCTGAACCTCGAGGACTCCCACCATGCCAACGTTCACCACCTCTGACGGCACCGAGATCTACTACACCGACTGGGGCACCGGGAAGCCGGTCGTGCTCAGCCACGGCTGGCCGCTGAGCTCGGACGCCTGGGCGGCCGCGGCCAAGCTGCTCGCCGACGCCGGCTACCGCGTCATCTCCCACGACCGTCGGGGTCACGGCCGTTCGACCAACACCGACCTCGGCCACGACATGGACACCTACGCCCGGGACCTGGCCGAGCTCATCGAGCACCTCGATCTGACCGAGCTCGTCGTGATCGGGCACTCGACCGGCGGTGGCGAGGTCGTCCGCTACGCCGCCCAGCACGGCAAGGGCCGGGTCCGCAAGGTCGTCACCGCCGGCGCGGTGCCGCCGGTCATGGTCCAGTCGGAGACCAACCCCGAGGGCACGCCGATCGAGGCCTTCGACGACATCCGTGCCGGCGTGCTCGCCGACCGCTCGCAGTTCTACAAGGACCTGGCGGTGCCGTTCTACGGCTTCAACCGCGACGGCGCCAAGGTCTCCCAGGGCCTCATCGACGACTTCCAGCGTCAGGGCATGCTGGCCGGTCTGGTCGCTGCCTACAACTGCGTCAAGGTCTTCTCCGAGACCGACTTCACCGAGGACCTCAAGGCGCTCGACGTGCCGATCCTGATCGCCCACGGCGGCGACGACCAGATCGTCCCGATCGCGGCCGCCGCCGACAAGGCGGTCAAGCTCGTCTCCGACGGCACGCTGAAGGTCTACGAGGGTGCTCCGCACGGTGTCGCCGGCGACTACCAGGACGCCCTCATCGCCGACATCCTCGAGTTCATCGCCGACTGAGGCTCGGGAATAGCCCGGCGGCTTCCGCGCGCTGGGTGAGGTGTGAACCAGGACAGCCCGGCGTGGGAGATGACGTTCGCGAATCAGGACGTGCTGTCCGCCGGCTCCGCCGGTGAGGACGTACGCTCCGCCACCTGGTTGCTCGTCGACGACGGCACGGTGGTGCTGACCGCCGCCGGGCAGTCGCACCTTCTGCGCGCGGGCGACGCGGCTCTGGTCGGGGGACAGGTCAGCCACCGGGTGGCGACCCACGACGGGGCGGCCCTGATCCGGGCCGACCTGCGGGCGGTCGCGGTGGGCTACCCGCTCGCCAACCCGCTGGTCGTACGCGACTTCGTCGGCAGGCACGGCGGCGTGGCCGAGCTGCTCCGCCGGTGCCCGCTGGCGGGGCCGTGCCGTCCGTCGGCGCTGTTCGCGTCGGGCTACGCGTCGCTGCTCGGCGCGGCGATGACGGCCTCCTGGCTCGAGGACACCGGGCGCGGGACCGATGGTCCCGCGCCCGCCCTGGACCCGTCGGTCGCGCAGGTGCTGTCCGCATTGGTCGAGGAGCCGGGGCGGGCCTGGTCGGTCGAGGCCATGGCGGAGTCGGTGCATCTGTCCAGGTCGGCGCTGGGGGAGCGGTTCCGCCGCAGCCTGGGGCAGAGCCCGAGCGAGGCGCTGCGCGACATCCGGATGCGTGCGGCCCGCCACCTGCTCGCCGGCGGTGACCGTCCGGTCGAACAGGTGGCCTACGCCGTGGGCTACGGATCGGGCGCCGCGTTCAGCCGCGCCTTCACCGCCACCCACGGGATCGGTCCGCAGGCGTGGCGCGAGGACGCCTCAGGAGCGCGGTACGCGGAGCGCGCCGAAGCCAGCCGCGGCGACGGCCGCCGCGATCGCGCCGATGAGGAGCACGCGCCCGACGCCGTACTCGTCGAGGACCGCGCCTCCTAGCGCTGCTCCGAGGGTGATCGCCACCTGGAACGCGGTCACCTGGAGCGCCAGCGCCGCCTCGGTGCGCTCCGGCTCGACGCGGGTGACCCACAGCTGCGTGCCGACCGGCACCATGTTGATCCCGAGCCCCCAGACGAGCATCGCCAGGGCCATCATCGGCGTGCTCTCGGCGAGGACGGTCAGCACCAGTCCACCGGCGAGAAGAAGCGGCGCAATGGTGACGACCGCGCGTAGACGGTGAGAGAACCGGCCGGCCGCCAGGTTGCCGAAGAGCCCGCCGACGCCCCACAGCACCAGCATCCACATGCCGTCGCCGGGGGAGGTCTCGGAGATCGCGATCCGGATGAACGGGTACGCCACGAAGTTCCCGAGCACCACCACGACGACCAGGACGACACCGGCGACCAGCCTGGGGTTACGGAGGACCTGACGCATCATGCTCAACCCTGCCCCTGGGTGAGCGGGCACCGGCGGCAGCGCCCGCGCCAGCGCGGCCGCGGAGACCAGGCCCAGCACCGTGGCCGCGGCGAACCCCCAGCGCCAGCCGGGCCCGTCGGCGAGCAGCGACCCCAGCGGCAGGCCGACGATCGTGGCGCCTGTGACACCGAGCGCGATCGAGGTCGAGATGACGTGGTCACGGCCGGGTGAGGCGTACGTCCCGACGGCGAAGGCGAAGGACCAGTAGCCGGCGATCGCCGCGCCGAGCACCAGCCTGCCGAGGAGCAGGACGACGAAGCCCGGCGCCACCGCGACCGCCAGGTTGGCGACCGCGGCGGCGACGAGCAGGCCGACCAGCAACGTACGCCGGTCCATCCGGGGGAAGACCATGGCGATGCTCGGCGCGGTGGCCGCCCCGGCGATCGCCGTCGCCGCCACCGCGAGCCCGGCAGTCCCCTCGCTGATCCCGAGGTCGCGCGCCATGGTGGGCAGTACGCCTGCGGGCAGGAACTCGCTCGAGACCAGGATCGCGATCCCGGCGGCGAGCGCGACCACCGGCGCGGCGCGGCCGGCGGTCGTGGTCGGTGGGGTGGTCGAGGTGGCCGTCGAAGCCGGCGAAGTCGTTGTCACCCTTCGATCGTCGCCGCGATCCGAGCGCCCGGGTTGATCATCCGTCGCCCGCGCTTGACCGGATGGAGCGGGCTAGTGGACCAGGCGACCGTCCACGCGTCGTGGCAGATGAAGTGGGTTGTCCTCGCGCAGAGCCTCGGGGAGTGCCGGCTCGGGAAGGTCCTGGAAGCAGACCGGCCGCTGGAACCTCCGCACGGCGCTCGCCCCGACGGCCGTGTGCAGCGCCGAGGTGGTCGCGGGGTACGGACCGCCGTGATGCATCGCCCAGGTGACCGCCACGCCGGTGGGCCACCCGTTCCACAGCACGCGGCCGGCCCGGTCTGCCAACGCGGCGAGCAGCGGTGCCAGGCGGTCGGCCTCGTGCTCCTCGGCCTGGATCGTCGCGGTCAGCTGGCCGTCGAGCTCGGCGGCGAAGTCGACCAGCTCGTCCTCGTCGTCGTACTCGACCACGAGCGAGACCGGGCCGAAGCACTCGTCCAGCAGTGTGCGCTCGGCGCGGACCTGGGCGAGCGACGCCGCCAGCAGGGTCGGGCTGGTGCTCGGGGCCGGTCCGTCGGTGCCCGCGTGCAGCACCCGGTCGCTGCTCGCGCTCAGCCGGCGGAGCCGGTCGACGAACCCGTTGTGCAGCGACTCGTTGAGCATCGCGCTGCCCTCGACGGCACCGGTCACGGCGGCCAGCGTCTCGTCCAGCCCGTGGCCGGCCGGCAGCAACAGCAGCCCGGGCTTGGTGCAGAACTGACCGGCCCCGAGGGTGAAGGAGGCGACGTACTGCTCGACGAGCTCGGCTCCTCGCGCGCTCACCGCGTCCCTGGTCACGAACACCGGGTTGGTGCTGCCGAGCTCGCCGTAGAAGGGGATCGGCTCCGGCCGTGCCGCGGCGATGTCGAACAGCATCCGACCGGCGGAGGTGGAGCCGGTGAACGCGGCGGCGCGCAGCAGGGGGTGCTCGAGCGCCCGGATGCCGGCCTCGAGGCCGTGCACCAGCGCGAAGCTGCCCGCGGGCGCGCCGGCAGCGGCGAGCGCGTCCTGGACGAGCTCGGCGGTGCGTACCGACAGCCTCGGGTGTCCGGGATGGGCCTTGACCACCACGGGGCAACCGGCCGCGAGCGCGGAAGCCGTGTCACCGCCCGCCACGCTGAAGGCGAAGGGGAAGTTGCTGGCGCTGAAGACCAGGGTGGGGCCGAGCGGCACCAGCATCCGGCGCAGGTCGGGCTGCGGAGGTGTGGCATCGGGGACGGCATGGTCGACGACCGCCTCGAGGAAGGCGCCGTCGCGGACGACCGCGGCGAACCGGCGCAGCTGCCCCGTGGTGCGGGCGACCTCGCCCGTCAGGCGAGGCAGCGGCAGGTTCGTCTCCTCGTGCGCGAGCGGGACGAGCTCGTCGGCGTGGGCGTCGAGCGTGTCGGCGACTGCGTCGAGCAGCGCGGCCCGGCGTTCGAGAGCCATCGCGGCGAGCGGTGCGGCCGCGTCCGCGGCGCCGGTGACGAGTGCCTCGACCGTGTCTGCGGTCGTGTCGGTCGGGGTGGGGATGGTGATCGTCATCGGACCTTCTCCCGGGTAGAGGGGTCGGTGTCGAGCAGCCAGGACATCTCGTCCTTGCCCTCGACGACGGGATTGGAGAGCGTGCCGACCTCGGCGATCTCGATGGCCACGACATCGCCGGCGAGCAGGGTGACCGTCATCTCCGGCACCAGGCCGGTGCCGGTGGAGAGCACCACGCCCTCGGGGAAGTGCGTCTCGGCGAACAGCCACTCGACGAGCTCCGGCAGCCGCCGGCGCATCGTGGCGGTCGACGTCTCCGCCGACCAGACCGCCTCGGCGCCGCGACGGATCTCCACGCCGATGGCCAGGTCGTGGGCGTCGGCGACCTGCCAGGCCGGCCTGATGCCGGTCGCGAGCGAGCAGCTGCCGGCGTAGATCTTCGCCTGCGGCAGGTAGAGCGGGTTGTCCCCCTCCAGGTCGCGCGAGCTGACGTCGTCGCAGACCGTGTAGCCGACGATCTCGCCGAAGGCGTTGACCACGACGGCGAGCTCGGGCTCGGGTACGTCCAGCCGGGAGTCGCGGCGCACCGCGATCGGCTCGCCGTCGGTCACCAGCCGCCAGGGCACGGCCTTGAGGAACAGCTCGGGCCGCTCCGCGTCGTAGACCAGGTCGTAGACCGACGCCTGGGTGCTCTCCTCCTTACGGGCGGCTCGGGAGCGCTCGTAGGTCACCCCCGATGCCCAGACCTCCATCCGGCCGTCAGCGGGAGGGAGCAGCGTGACCCGCTCGAGCGGGACCGGTTCGGCGGCAGGCGCGTCAACGGCTGGCCGAATGTCGGCCAGCGGCAGCGCCAGCAACGCTCCGAGCGAGGGGACGTCGACCGGTGTGACACCGGTTTCGGTCCGTACGCCCACCCGGACCTGCTCGTCGTTGTGATCGAGGTAGCGAACGATGTGCATGAGAGTCCTTTCGGAAGGGTGGTCAGAGGGTGGTCGCGAGCTGCCAGGGGACGAACTCCTCGTCGCCGTAGCCCAGCTCCTCGCTCGCGGTCCGGCGGCCGGAGGCGACGTCGAGCACGCGGTCGAAGATCAGCTGCCCCATCTCCTCGACGGTGGCGCCGCCGGTCGCGACCGGGCCGCAGTCGAGATCCATGTCATCGCGCATCCGCTCGTAGACCGCGGTGTTGGTGGCCAGCTTGAGGCTGGGCGTCGGCTTGCAGCCGAAGGCCGAGCCGCGGCCGGTCGTGAAGCACAGCACGGTCGCACCGCCGGCGACCATGCCGGTGGCGTTGACCGGGTCGTAGCCGGGGGTGTCCATGAACACCAGGCCTCGGGAGGTGATCCGCTCGGCGTACTTCACGACGTCGCGCAGGGTGGTGGTGCCGCCCTTGGCGACCGCGCCGAGCGACTTCTCGAGGATCGTGGTGAGACCGCCGGCCTTGTTGCCGGGGGAGGGGTTGTTGTCGATCGAGCTGCCGTCGGCCTGGACGTGCTTCTCCCACCAGCGGATCCGCTCGAGCAGCTTCTCGGCGACCTCGGGACCGGCGGCGCGGCGGGTGAGGAGGTGCTCGGCGCCGTATATCTCGGTCGTCTCCCCGAAGACCGCGGTGCCGCCCTGGGCGACCAGGAGGTCGGCGGCGGCGCCGAGCGCCGGGTTGGCGGTGATGCCGGACCATGCGTCCGAGCCACCGCACTCCATCGCCATCACCAGCTCGCTGGCGGGAACGGACTGCCGGCTGATCGCGTCGGCCTCGGGCAGCATCGCTGCCAGTTGCTCGACTCCCGCGGCGACGGTCTTGCGGGTGCCGCCGAGGTCCTGGATCGCCAGCGAGTGCAGGGGTACGCCGACCCCGCTGCGCGCGCCGTCGGCGAGGTCGCGCACCTGGTTGACCTCGCAGCCGAGGCCGAGCATGAGGATGCCGGCGAAGTTGGGGTGCTGGGCGTATCCGGTGAGGGTGCGCCGCAGCACTTCGAAACCCTCGTTGCCGGCGCCGGCCATCCCGCAGCCGAGCCCGTGGGTGAGCGGGAAGACGCCGTCGACGCCGGGGTAGTCGTCGAGGATCCCCGACGACTCGACCTGGCGGGCGATGGCCCGGGCGGCGGTGGCCGAGCAGTTCACCGAGGTGACGATGCCGAGGTAGTTGCGGGTGCCGACGCGTCCGTCGGCCCGGACGTACCCGTCGAAGGTACGAGGCGCCGGAGCAGGTTCCGGCGAGCGCTCGGCCACCGCGGCGACCTCGTGCTCACGCTCGAACTGGCCGAAGGCGAGGTTGTGGCTGTGCACGTGAGAACCGGGCTCGACGTCGCCGACGGCGAAGCCGATCACCTGGCCGTACTTGTGGACCGGGGCCCCCGCGGGGAGGGCGCGCACCGCGACCTTGTGGCCGCCGGGGACATCGTCGACGAGCACGAGCGAGTCCCGGCCGGTGTCGAGCACCGTGCCCGCGGGCAGGGTGTCTCGCGCGATGGCGACGTCGTCGTCGGCGTGGAGCAGCAGGCAGGCCTGGTGGAGGCTGGTGGAAGTCATCGCAGAACTTTCTTGTCAGGCGCGAACGAGGGTGCGGTCCTGGGTCCCGCCGATCGGCGGGACCCAGGACGGCGAAGAGGTCAGCCGCGGACGCGGGCGGGCAGCGGCTCGGCGTTCTTGACGATGAACGCGTAGGAGAACGCGCCGATCAGCGCGAAGCAGGACACGACCAGGAGCGGGACGACGAACGACCCGGTCTTGTCCGCGAGCATGCCGATCAGGATCGGGCTCCCGATGCCGGCCAGGTTGGAGGCGAAGTTCTGGATGCCTCCGACCGAGGCGACGTGGTTGTCGCTCGGGGCGACGTCCGCCGGCAGCGACCAGATGCCCGAGGCGGCGAAGGCGAGGCTCGAGTACGCCGTCGCCAGCAGGACCAGGGCCATCCACGCCGAGGGCACCACGACTGCCAGCCCGATGACGGAGCCGCCCAGCATCCCGCCGATGATCACGGTCTTGCGCACCTTCGTGACATCGGCGCCCCGCTGGATCGCACGATCGGCGAACCAGCCACCGACCCACGCGGCGACCACGGCGCACAGACCGGGCAGGGCACCGAAGACGCCGAGCTTGAGCAGCGAGAACCCGCGCTCCTCGACGAGGTAGGTCGGGAAGAAGGTGATGAAGAAGTAGATGCACATGTTGAGGCAGAAGAAGCCGAGCATCATGCCGCGGACCGTGCGGTAGCCGAACAGGTCGCGCCAGCGGACCTTCAGCGCCGACTCGGAGTCGGCGTCAGCGGTGCGCGCGCCGCCGGCGCGGATGTAGGCAAGCTCCTCGGCGTTCACGCGGCCGTGCTGGTCGGGATCGCGATACGTACGCCACCACGCGACCGTCCACAGCAGTCCGACCGCACCGGTCACGATGAAGGCCATCCGCCATGAGGAGATGGCCACCAGTGCCGTCACCACCGGCAGCGCGAGCACGCCGCCGACACGTGATCCGGAGTCCCAGATCGCCGTGGCGAAGGCGCGCTCCTGACGGGGGAACCACCGCGAGACGACCTTGGCACTTGTCGAGGGAGCCGGGCTCTCGCCGGCGCCGAGGAGCAGGCGGATGCCGAAGAGCGAGGCGAAGCTGGTCGCCGCGCCGGTCAGCATGGTGAAGAGCGACCACCACACGGACGCGGTGGTGAAGGATCGGCGGGGCCCGACCTTGTCGACGTACCAGCCCGCGATGAGCTGGCAGAAGTCGTAGGACCAGAAGAACGCGGCAAGGATGAGTCCCTGCTGGGTCATCGTCAGATGGATGTCCTCGGCGATGAAGGGCAGTGCGACGCCGAGGTTGGCTCGATCGAGGTAGTTGATGGTCAGGCCGCCGAAGGCGAGGGCGATGATGCCCCAGCGGACGCGGGTCGCGCCGGCGGGCGGCCGCGCCGCGACCGCGGCGGGCGCCGCACCGGATCTGGTGTGTTGGGTGGACATAGGACGGTTCCTCCCCGGTCGCGTCGACCGGACGTAGCGAGATTCTGGTGGCTGAGGCCTCACGGATCCAGCGGCGATCGGCTGCCGTCCGTATAAATCAAAGATCCTGTAGGATCTACGATCGGAGAGACTCGCATGTGACAGCAGTCACGTCAAGGGGTGCGTGCAAGAATCTGTGCGACGCCAAGGAGGTGGACGACGATGACGAGCGCTTCGGCCGCGGTGCCGCCGGCCCGCATGCCCTCGCGGCAGACGCTGGGCGACGACGTCTACGAGCTGCTCAAGGCTCGGGTCATGGACCACGAGCTCGAGCCGTCCTCCCGGGTCAACATGGACGCCATCGCGCGCGAGCTCAACGTCTCGCCGACCCCGCTGCGCGAGGCGCTGGCGCGCCTGGAGGCCGACGGGCTGGTCCGCAAGGAGTCGCTGCGCGGCTACTTCGTCGCCCCGCTGATCTCCCAGGACCAGTTCGAGAGTCTCTTCGAATACCGGCTGCTGATCGAGCCCTGGTCCGCGGCTCGCGCGGCGGAGCGGGCGGGGGACGACCAGATCCGGGAGCTGGTCGAGGAGCTGCACACCGTCGAGGAGGTGCCGACGGCGGACATCTACTCGGCCTACCGGGCCGTGGCGGCGCACGACCACCGGTTCCACGTGCTGGTGGCACGGCTGTCCGGCAACGAATACCTACCCGCGGCCTTCGAGCGCACCAACTGCCACATGCACATCTTCCGGCTCTTCTACAAGAAGTACGTCGGCACCGCGGCGCTCGAGGAGCACACCCGCGTCGCCGACAGCATCCGGGCCGGCGACGCGACCGCGGCGCACGACGCGATGCGGGACCACCTCGAAGCATCCCGTGCGCGACTCCGCGAGGTGTTCGCCAACCAGGCGTGACCGGCCTGGACGGCGGCGGAGAGCCGGTGGTGGTACCCGCCGCTGCTGCTCGATATGTCCGTGCTGGGGCGTGGGAAACACCTCAATGTGCCGGACCCCGGGACAATGGTCCCGGATTGCGGTCGACAGCGGTAGTAGGTTGGCGGGCATGACCGTTCCTCCTGTGGTCAGACAGGAACAGCTCATCGATGAGATCGCCCTCCACCTCGCCGACGAGGTCGAGGGCGACTGGTCCACGTTGGTCTTCAACCATCGCAACCTGTCCATGTTCTTCACCGGACGCATCGATGTGCACCGACCGGACGGCAGCTTCGCCTACGCCCGGCCGCCTGAGACCATCCTCGCGCTGACCGACGAGCTCCGGCGGGTGATGTACGAGCCGGGCCGGGGCGCCTGGTTCTCCGCCCGCTGGACCATCGCCAGCGGCGAGGGCGAAGGGGAGAAGAACTCGACGAAGGTCGTCTTCAACTACGACGACGAGCCGGTCTGGCGCTGGCCGGCCCACCCGGGGCTGTACGCGCTCGACCTCGAGACGTTCCCGCGTGACGAGGAGCGCGTGCCCGCCTGGCTCCGCCAGAAGGTCAACGGCGCCCGCCGGACGCTCTGAGCGCGTCCGCGGTCGCCCGGTCGGCGGGGAAGAAGGTCTCGATCGCGATCTCGTCCAAGGTCACGTCGCGCGCGGCGCCGAAGACCGTGAGCGCATAGTGGAACGCCAGGTCTCCGCCGTCGGAGGCGAGGTGCATGGGCACCACCAGGTCGTTGTCGTCCGTCGAGGCGCTGAGGTCGGCGCCGGAGGGCACCGGGTAGGACTCGATCTCGGCCAGCAGGTCGGCCAGGCCCTCGGCGGCGGTGCGCTCCAGCTGACGCCGGACCCGGCGGACGGCGTGCGCCCGCCACTGGACGAAGTTGCGGATCCTCGGTGCCAGACCGTCGGGATGCAGTGTCGCGCGCAGCACGTTCACCGGCGGCTCGAGCAGCGCCTCGTCGACGTCGCCGAGGAAGCGCTGCATGGACCGGTTGGCCGCCAGCAGCTCCCAGCGGACGTTGACGGCCAGCGCGGGATTGGGCTCGTGACCGGACAGCACCGTCTCCACCGCGGTCCTGGCCACACCCAGGTCGGGTAGCGGCCGTTCCCGGTACGCCGGGGCGAATCCCGCCGCCAGGTGCAGGGCGTTGCGGTCCCGCAAGGGGATGTCGAGCTCGTCGCACAGCCGCTCGATCATGTCGCGGCTCGGTCTGGCCCGCCCGGTCTCGATGAAGCTGAGATGCCGGGCCGACAGCTCGGCGGCGATCGACACGTCCAGCTGGGAGCGGCGCCGCCGCTCGCGCCAGCGTCGTACCAGCTCGCCCACAGGCACCTCCGCAGCCACCGTCATGTCGCTCAGGTTGCCGTCGGCAGGTGCGGATCACAACTACCTGGCAGGTAATCGACAGGCCGCCCGCGCCGGCGCCACCGTGGTCAGGTCAGTTCCCGAGACGCAGGAGAGCACCATGACCGAGACCATCGAGACGTACGTGAGGTTCTGGAACACCGAGCCCGGCGAGCCGCAGCGCCGGGTCGGTGCCCAGCTGTTCGCCCCCGATGTCAGCTACGTCGCCCCGAACGCGGACCTGGTCGGCGTCGAGGCGCTCGTCGGGTTCACCCGGACGTTCGTGGAGAACGTCGGGGCCTACGAGTTCCTCGCCCGCGCCGAGCCCGAGACCCATCACGACCGGGCCCGCCTGGCCTGGGAGCTCCGCGTCGGCGGCACCTCCTTCGCCGAGGGCACCGACGTGCTCGTCACCGACGCGGACGGACGGATCACCGGCGTGACCACCTTCGTCGACCGTGCGCCGGTCGTCGCAGCGCCGGTCGACGCGGCCGAGCACCACGGCGGTGCGGCGTGAACCTGATCGAGATCCGCTGCCCAGTCGGCGCGCTGGACGGCGAGGACCGCGCCCAGCTCGCCGGTGACATCACCGCCGGACTGGTCGGCGACGAGCTGCCTGTGGAGGTCCCCGAGGAGACGATGAGGCGGGCGCGAGCGATGACTCACGTCGGGTTCCTGGCGCTCAACGGCTGGACGACCGGCGACGGCCCCTGGCAGCCGGGCGCGACGCCGCCGTTGTGGATCACCATGACGGTGCCCGACCGCTGGCGGGACGAGACGGCACGGCACGCGATCGGCTGGCTGCGTCGTGCCGTACGCCGCCTCGACGCCCGGCACGGCTGGGAGAGGTCGGTCGGAGATCTGTGGATCGACGTCGCCGGAGTCGCCGACGGCAGCATCGGTCTCGACGGCAGGCCGGCCACGGCCGACGACGTGCTGGCGACGATGACCGCCGAGTTCCGGGCCCGGGCGGATGCCGGCGAGATCGATCTGCCGGAGGGCATGGTCGTCGACCCGGTCTGCGGGATGACGGTCAAGCTCGGCAAGGGGGCGATCACCGTCGAGGACCACGGCGTCACCGTCGGGTTCTGTGCGCAGGCCTGCCGGGACGCGTACGTCAGGCAGGTGGTGTGACCAGGACGACACCGCGGCACCCATGACATCGCGGCAGCGGCGGCGCCCGGCGGGAGGCCGTTTCGGCCGTGTCGCTGGCCGGTGTTCACAAGGAATCCCCGCGAAGCCTGTCGGAGTCGAGCGGTCACAGGAGCGGCGCCAGATGACAAGGTCTGCACCGTGCCACAGGTCTCTCGAATTGCCATCGTCAACCGCGGTGAAGCCGCGATGCGTCTGATCCATGCCGTCCGCGACCTCAACGCGCGGGGATCGTCCGAAGGGACGATCCGCACCATTGCGCTGCACACCGACGTCGACGCCGGAGCGGCGTTCGTACGCGAGGCCGACGAGACCCACCTGCTGGGCGCCGCGGCGGACCGCCCCTACCTCGATCTCGCCGTCCTCGAGCAGGCATTGGTCGAATCCCGGGCGGACGCCGCCTGGGTCGGCTGGGGCTTCGTCGCCGAGGACCCCGCCTTCGCCGAGCTCTGCGACCGGCTGGGTGTCACCTTCATCGGTCCCAGCGCCGAGGCGATGCGCAAGCTGGGCGACAAGATCGGGTCGAAGCTGATCGCCGAGGAGGTCGGCGTCCCGGTGGCTCCGTGGAGCCGCGGTGGAGTCGACACGCTCGAGGAGGCGCTCGCCAGCGCCGAGAAGATCGGCTATCCGCTCATGCTCAAGGCCACCGCCGGTGGCGGCGGTCGCGGCATCCGGAAGGTCACCTCCGGCGCCGAGCTCGCCGAGGCCTACCAGCGCACCCGGGACGAGGCGGAGCGGGCGTTCGGCAGCGGCGTCGTGTTCCTCGAGAAGCTGGTCACCGACGCACGCCACGTCGAGGTCCAGGTGATCGCCGACGGCCAGGGCACCGCCTGGGCGATCGGCGTACGTGACTGCTCGGTGCAGCGGCGCAACCAGAAGGTCATCGAGGAGTCGTCCTCCCCGCTGCTGACCGATGACCAGGCGGCCGACCTCAAGGCGTCGGCCGAGCGACTCGCCAACGCCGTCGGCTATGCCGGCGCCGGCACCGTCGAGTTCCTCTACCACCCGGGCGAGAAGACGTTCGCGTTCCTCGAGGTCAACACCCGCCTCCAGGTCGAGCACCCGATCACCGAGGTCGTGACCGGCACCGACCTGGTCGCGCTGCAGATCCAGGTGGCCTCCGGCCTACCGCTCACCGGCGACCGGCCGTCCGAGCGGGGCCACGCGGTCGAGGCCCGGCTCAACGCCGAGGACCCGGACCGCGACTTCGCACCCGCCCCGGGCCGGATCAGCCGCCTCGAGTTCCCTGCGGGACCGGGCATCCGGGTCGACACGGGGGTGGCGGAGGGTGACACCATCCCGGCCGACTTCGACTCGATGATCGCCAAGGTGATCGCCTGGGGTGCCGACCGCGAGCAGGCACTGGCGCGGCTGCGCCGGGCGATGGGGGAGACCACCGTCATCATCGACGGCGGGGCCACCAACAAGAGCTTCATCCTCGACCTCCTCGACCAGCCCGAGGTCACCGCCGGCAGCCCGACCTGGGCCGACACCGGGTGGATCGACCGGGTGCGCGGCGAGGGGCGGCTGCAGGCCGCCCGGCACGCCGGCATCGCACTCGTCGCCGCTGCGATCGAGGGCTACGACGAGGCCGAGCGCAGCGAGATCGCCCGCATGCTCCAGACCGCCCAGGGCGGCCGGCCGCAGATCCAGCACGACCCTGCCCGCACCATCGAGCTCAAGCTGCGCGGGGCGACGTACGCCCTGACCGTGCGGCAGTCCGGACCCGCCCGCTACCAGGTCACCATCACGGCCGGGGGAGAGCGGCGCACCCTCACCGCCACCCTCGAGCGGATCGACGAGGTGCACGGCCGGCTCACCGTCGACGGCCACCGCTACCGGCTGGTGACCGCCACCCACGGCCCGGTCCACCTGGTCGAGGTCGACGACGTGATGCACCGGGTCAGCCGCGACGAGGGCGGCATGCTGCGTTCGCCCGCGCCGGCGCTCGTCGTCTCCACCCCGCTCGCCGTCGGCGACGAGGTGGAAGCCGGTCATCCGGTGCTGGTGCTCGAGTCGATGAAGATGGAGACCGCGCTGACCGCGCCGTTCACCGGCCGGGTCAAGGAGCTCCTGGTCCGGGTCGGGAGCCAGGTCGAGACCGCAGCGCCGCTGCTGCGCCTCGAGCCGACCGACGGGGCCGAGGGAGAGCAGGCGAGCGGTGTCAGCCTGGCCGACCTCGACCTGCCCGCGCCGACCACGGAGGGCCGCACCAACGGCGCGATGGCCGACCTGAGCAGCCTGCTGCTCGGCTACGACGTCGAGGAGGACCAGCGCCCGGCGCTGCTCGCCGCCCACCTGGCCTCCCGCTCCGCCGGTGCGCCCGCCGACACCCTCCGAGCCGAGATGGACCTGCTGGCGCTGTTCACCGACTTCGCCGAGCTCAGCCGCAACCGCCCGGCCGGGGACGAGCCGTCCACCGAGCTGCGCGTGCACAGCTCGCGGGAGTTCTTCCACACCTATCTGCGCAGCCTGGACCCCGACCGGGGCGCGCTCCCGGACCACTTCCGGGACAAGCTGCAGCGGGTGCTCGCGCACTACGGGGTGACCGACCTGGAACGTACGCCCGAGCTCGAGCGCGCGGTGTTCCGCATCTTCCTCGCCCAGCAGCATCCCGGTGACGTCGACGTCGCGATCGGGGTGCTGCAGCGCTGGCTCGGCGACCCGCCGCCGGCCACCGAGTACGCCGCCGCCGTCCGCGCGCTGCTCGAGCGGATGGTGCGCGCCACCCAGCTCCGGTTCGCGGTCGTCGGCGACCTGGCCCGCTCGGTCCGATTCGGCTGGTTCGACCAGCCGGCGGTCGATGACGAGCGTCGCGCCGTGCTGGAGGGCGTACCGGCCGAGGTCGCCGCCCTCACCGACCCGGACGCCCCCGACCGGGCCGCCCGCATCGACGCGCTGGCGGCCGTCCCCGAGCCGCTGGTCGGCTTCCTCCGCGACCGGCTGGTCGAGGGGCTTCCCGAGCGCGAGCCACTGCTGGAGGTGCTGATCCGGCGGCACTACCGCGACTACCACCTGCACGACCTGACAGTCACCGGCACCGGCTCTGGTGATGGTGACGGACGCCCGGTGGCGCATGCTGAGTACGCCACCGACGACAAGGGCGCGACCCGGGTGGTCTCCACCATCGGCGACGTGACCGAGCTCGGCGACCCCGACGGCCCGCTCGCCACCGCCATCACCTCGGCGATGACCTCCGACCACGACGATGTCGTCGAGATCTACCTGCGCTGGACGGGCGCGCCCGCTGATCCGGACCAGGCCTCCGCCGAGCTCGCCACGATGCTGGCCGGGCAGGAGTTCGCCCGCCGTGCCCGCCGCGTCACGGTCGCGGTCTGCCATCCCGCGCCGCAGCCGATCGACTACTTCACCTACCGCCACCACGAGGACGGCGCCCCGCACGTCCCGACCGCCGAGCTGGTCGAGGACTCGCTGGTCCGGGGCATGCACCCGATGGTCGGTCGCCGGCTCAACCTGTGGCGCCTCAGCGAGTTTCACGTCACCCGGCTCGCGGCGCCCGACGACGTACTGCTCTACGAGTGCGTCGCCCGGGCCAACCCCGCCGACCGCCGGCTCGTCGCGGCTGCCCAGGCCCGCCAGCTCGCCGTGGTCCGCGACGACGAGGGCCGCGTGATCGCGCTGCCGCACGTGGAGCGTGCCGTGGAGAACTGCCTCGAGGCGATCCGCCGTGTACGCACCGCCCGAGGCCGCGAGGGCACCAAGCTCGACGTCAACCACGTCTGGGTGACGGTGTGGCCGGTCGTCGAGGCCGACCTCGACCAGATCACCGCGCTGCAGAACAAGATCACCCCGCTCAGCGAAGGCGCGGGGATCGAGGAGGTCCTCGCCGAGGGCCGCGTGGCATCCCCGGACGGCGGCGAGCCGACCCGGCTGGCGATCCGCTTCCACGCCCAGCCGGGCGCGGGCGTCGTCGCCGACGTCATCGAACCGCCGACCGAGCCCCTCGCCCCGCTGGACGAGTACGCCGCCAAGGTGCTCCGCGCCCGACGCCGCGGTCTTGTCTACCCCTATGAGCTCCAGCGCGCCCTGGCCGCGGGCGGCACGGTCGTCGAGCACGACCTCGACGACTCCGGCAAGCTCGCACCAGTCGACCGTGCCCCCGGGCTCAACAAGGCCGGCATCATCGTCGCCGTCGTCACCACCCCGAGCACGCTCTACCCCGAGGGCATCACCCGCGTCGTACTCTGCGGCGACCCGCTCAAGTCGCTCGGCGCGCTCTCGGAGCCCGAGTGCGCCCGGGTGATCGCGGCCATCGATCTCGCCGAGCGGATGCAGGTCCCCGTCGAGTGGTTCGCGGTCTCGGCCGGTGCCCGGATCTCGATGGAGAGCGGCACCGAGAACATGGACTGGGTCGCCGCCGCGCTGCGCCGGATCGTCCAGTTCACCCAGGACGGCGGCGAGATCAACATCGTCGTCGCCGGGATCAACGTCGGCGCCCAGCCCTACTGGAACGCCGAGGCGACGATGCTGATGCACACCAAGGGCATCCTGGTGATGACGCCGGACAGCGCGATGGTGCTCACCGGCAAGCAGTCGCTCGACTTCTCCGGCGGGGTGTCGGCCGAGGACAACCACGGCATCGGCGGCTACGACCGGGTGATGGGCCCGAACGGTCAGGCGCAGTACTGGGTGCCCGACCTGGCCGGCGCCTTCCGGGTGCTGATGTCGCACTACGAGCACACCTACGTGGTTCCCGGCGAGAGCGGGCCGCGCCGCGCGGCCACGGCCGACCCGAGCCACCGCGACGTGTCGACCTTCCCGCACCCGGGCGACTTCACATGCGTCGGCGAGATCTTCTCGGCCGAGCACAATCCCGACCGCAAGCGACCCTTCGACATCCGCACCGTGATGCGGGCGCTGGCCGACGCCGACCACGAGATGCTCGAGCGCTGGGCCGGCATGGCCGACGCCGACACCGCGGTGGTCGTCGACACCCGGATCGGCGGCTACCCGGTCAGCCTGGTCGGCATCGAGTCCAAGCCGGTGCCGCGCGCCGGCTTCCCTCCCACCGACGGTCCGGACACCTACACCGCGGGCACCCTGTTCCCGCGGTCCTCGAAGAAGGTCGCGCGCGCGATCAACGCGGCCTCGGGCAACCGCCCGCTGGTCGTGCTCGCCAACCTGTCCGGCTTCGACGGCTCCCCGGAGTCGATGCGCAACCTGCAGCTCGAGTACGGCGCCGAGATCGGCCGCGCGATCGTCAACTTCCAGGGCCCGATCGTCTTCTGCGTCGTCTCCCGCTACCACGGCGGCGCGTTCGTGGTCTTCTCCAAGCACCTGAACCCGTCGATGACCGTCCTGGCCATCGAGGGCTCGTACGCCTCGGTCCTCGGTGGCGCCCCCGCGGCCGCCGTCGTGTTCGCCGCCGAGGTCTCCAAGCGGGCCGCGGCCGACCCACGCGTCGCCGCGCTCGAGGAGCGTATCGACCACGCCGAGGACGGCGAACGCGGCGAGCTCGTCGTCGAGCTCGCCGAGCTCCGCGCCCAGCTGCGGGCCGACAAGATCGCCGAGGTCGCCGCCGAGTTCGACGGCGTGCACAACATCCACCGTGCCGTCGAGGTCGGCTCGGTCGACGAGGTCATCGCGGCCAGCGACCTGCGGCCCAAGGTGATCGAGGTCATCGAGCGGGCGTGGCGCAAGGAGTGACGGCGCTCGCCCCGAGCCTCAGCTGATCCTGAAGAGCTGTCGCTCGACGTATCGCCTGTGTGGCTTCGGCCTGGTCGCAGCCACACAGGCGAAGGCAGCCGCCGGCGATCTCGATCGCGTGGTCGCTGTCGACGTCGTTGCCGTCGGCACGGAGTGTGATGACGCCCTCGACTTGTTGGATCAGCATGGATCCGAGAGTTGGGGGAGGAGCGATCGGCACTGCCTACGCTCTGGTGGCCTTCCTCGCAGACTAACGGGGTGGCCGCCGGAGCGGTAGGACGCCAGATTCCGGCCGATCAGACAGATGTGGGCGTGAACCAACGCCAGCGCTCCGGCGAACGAGTTGAGGCCGCGCGGGCGAGGCCCTCCTCCGCCTCTCCGGCGTGCTAAGACCGGTCACACCGACCTTTATTGGTGTGTCACGTGATGTGAAAGAACCGGGCGAGTGCGAGCACTGCAACGTCGAGCGACACAGACTCGACGTTGTCCACACCTACTCGATCGGCCCCCACGCGAGCGATGAAGTGTCGCAGCCTACGTAGGAGTTCGTCCGGCTCCGGCACGGACTTCGGATCAAGCCGAATCGAGACGAGCCCCTCGACCACGAGAAGGCACAAGCGGCGGCCACGGCTGTCGAACGCCTCGTACACCGCATCGAGCACGTCGACCGCTTCGATTTCCATGGACGCCGCCTCGACCGTCGGGTAGAGGCTGATGTCGCCGTGGTCATCGATCACGATTGGCGGTGTAACAGCTTGCGCTTGCATCAGAAACGACCCCACAAACTCGTGTCGGTTGACTTCTTGTCCCAGGGGCGATGCCGCCCAATACCCTGGCCCGGCAGCGTAACGCCTGTGTCATCAACGACTCGCCGGTGGTAGTGGGGATACCGGCCGGTCGGGTGCCCGGTTCTGTTGCCGAGCGGGGCGATCCTGAAGTTGGGCCCGACCTTGTACTCGCGTCCGGACCACGCCTTGGCCTTGGCCCAGGTTGAGGACTGCGCTCGCTCCACGACCCGTCGCATCGCATGCGTGGGTCTAGCCGGGCCCACGCCTGGCGGGCACTCCGGGGCGCTGGCCTCACCGGACAGGGCCTCTCACGCGTGGTGGTGGCGCCCGTGACTGCGGCCGATCACATGCCAGTCACCGTGCCGCTTCTGGCCTCCCGCCCGGCGCCGGAGGTACCGCATCACCAGCACCACCACGATGGTGGTGAGCACGCTGGACAGGAGCACCTCGTCACGTGACAACCCGTCGATGTTCGGCTGCAACTCCTCCTCGGTGGCCCAGCCGAACAGCATTTCGCTGGTGATCAACCCGACGCCGAAGCACGCGATGGTCGTGATCGCGGCCGCCCACAGCCGGTGAGCCACATCCTTGCCCACGACCAATCCGGCGACCACTCCGAAGCCGAGCGACATGGCACCGAGCACAGCCAGTCCTTGAAGTCCCAGATCCCACTCCATGACAGTGCTCCCTTCTAGGTCTCGTCTCGTCCCAGCCTCGGCCTGCGCCCTCGACCGGCCCAGGGTCGGAGTGCCCCGCACGGAGGGTCCATGGGCACATGTCAGGCACTCGCGCGTCGGTGGCCTGGTACCGGATCACGGTCGGGGTGGCACTCGGCCCGGACCAGGCGGTAGCCCTTCTGGGCGATGTGAGGCACTGGCATGGGCCAAGTGGCGATCACGAGATCCCGGTGATGAGGTCGATCTGTCGGTTCGTTGCGGCCCCGGGGTCGGAGCCCGAGAGTGATCAGGAATCGCTGGCGGATTCGCATGGCAGACTGAGCCGATGCCATCGACCGCGCTTGATGATGCCCGTGTGTTGTGGGATTTCCATCAAGTTCCTGATGAGCCTCGGCCAACCGATGTGGCAATCGCGCTGGGCAGCCATGACATCGGGGTGGCCGAGCACACCGCGGACCTCTTCCGGGCCGGTCGATTCCCGCTGATCGTCTTTACCGGGGCTAACGCGCCGACGACGGTGAAGGACTTCCCGCGCGGCGAGGCGGTCCATTTCGCGGAGCGTGCCGAGGAGCTGGGAGTGCCGCGCAGCTCGATCCTCATCGAGCCCTGTGCGACCAACACCGGCGAGAACCTGACGTACAGCCGTGACCTCCTCGCCGAGCACGAGATCAGTGTGGCGAGCGCGACCTTGATCAGCCGCCCGTATCAGCAGCGGCGGGCGTACGCGACGGCTCAGAAGCTGTGGCCGGGGCTGGATGTCGTGTGCTCGGCTCGCAGCCAGGAGTTGGGCGCGTATATCGCGTCGATCGGCAGCGAGAAGCGAGTGCTGGACATGCTCGTCGGCGACACCCAGCGCCTGTGGGTGTACGCGGCGAAGGGGTTCGCGACGCCGCAGGAGATCGACGACAGGACCTTGGCCGCGTACGAGCGCCTGGTCGCGGCCGGCTACACGAGTCGCCTGGTGGCCGAGTCGGTCTGACGCATGCATTGCGCACCACCGTCGCCGCCGACCATGATGTCGTCGGGCCAGAGGGTCAGGCGCCCTTGTCGCGGAACACGTCGGAGAGCGGGTCGGCCTCGAAGTAGGCGGTCTTGATCTTCAGCCACTCGCCGCTGAGGACCATGTCCTTCAGGACCTCGTCGATCTGTGCCTTGCGCTGGTCGCCGGAGCGGATGACGAAGCCGATCGGGGCGTCGTCGACCTGGTAGACGATCGGCTCTTCGAGGACGATGGGGGCGCTGTCGATGATGGAGCGAGCGTAAGGGGCTCCGTGGAACAACGCGTCGGCCTCGCCGCGCTCGATCATCTCGACGGCGGCGCCGACCTTCGGCGCCCTGACGATCTCGACGTCGTGGTACGTGTCGCGCAGGTAGGACTCCTGGATGGCGCCGCCGACGACCGCGATCTTCTTCCCGTCGACATCACGGCGTGTGCGGATGGGTGATCCCTCGGGGGTGAGGAAGGCGACGTACGTCGAGAAGTACGGCGCGCTGAAGTCGAACTCCCGCTCGAGCGCTGAGGTCTTCGTGACCTGGGCACCGATCATGTCGATCTTCCCCGCTCGCAGGGCCGGGAAGAGCTCGTTGAAGTCCATCGCCACGAACTCGGGCTCGACGCCCATCCCTTCGGCGACGCTGCGCGCCATCTCGTAGTCGAACCCCAAGGTCTCGCCGCCGCTCTGGTAGTAGACGGGCTCGGTGCTGTCGACACCGATCCGAAGGGTGTTGCTGCTGGCGGCTGCGGCGCTCGCCTTGCCGGTGGCGGAGGGTGCGGGGTCAGAGAAGTGTCCGCTGAAGGCGATCGCGGCCAGGAGGACCACGGCGCCGGCGACGACCAACTTGATCTGATTCATGTGGGGGAGTCCTGTTGCTGGGGGCGGTGGCACCTGGCGATGGCTGGCATGCGGGCCCGAGCGGTGAGGCGTGTGTCAGACAACAGGACGCGTACGTCATGTGGAGCGTGGCCAGACCAACACGGCGCAAACGAGAGATGAATCCCAGGGGCCGAGGGTCACGACGCCGCCTCCGCGGCCAGGTGCACGATGACCAGGTCGTCGGCCTCCAGCAGGGGCGCGATGATGCCGACCTCGTCGAGCAGCCGGCCGCTCAGCACCGTGCCGCCGTGGTACCACGCGGGTCGCGGGCGGTTCTTTGGTGACACCGAGAGAGGCACGGGCGTCACCCGGTACGCAGCCTCCGGGATCAGGCCGGGGAACCGGATGCGGCCGGCGGGCTGGCCCAGGGTGTGGTCGAGCGCCGACACCCGGAACAGCGCCTCGCGTCCGTCACGGGCGACCACACCGTCCAGCTGGAGGCCGTCGGGCACGGGGTCCGCCCGTACGACGCGGCCGGAGTGGAGCAGCCCACGGAACCGCTTGTGCAGCGCGATCCAGGCCCGGAGCTCCTCGCGGTCCGCGTCCGACATGGCGGTGAGGTCCCACTCGACGCCGAGATGTCCCCAGATGGCGGTGCCGGCACGGAAGCGCAGGGTGTGCTGGCGGCCGGTGGTGTGGTCGGTGCTCGACCCCACATGGGTGCCCATCAGCTCGGGCGGGAGGGTCAGGCCGGTCCACCGGACCAAGCGGTGCCCTTCGTGCGCGTCGATGCAGTCGGAGACCCAGGCCCGGTCGGTCCGCTCGAGGACTCCCAGGTCGAGGCGCCCGCCACCGCCGCAGCAGGACTCGATCTCGAGCCCGGGATGCTCGGCACGGAGCGCGTCCATGAGGCGATAGGCCGCGAGTGTCTGCAGGTGGACCGCGGGCCGGTGGTCCCGGCCGCGGCCCGCGCCGGTCAGCGCTCGGTTGTGGTCCCACTTGATGTAGGCGATGCCGTAGCGGTCCACCAGCGCCGAGATCTGGCCGAACACGTGGTCCCAGGCGTCCGGGTTCGAGAGGTCGAGGACGTGCTGGTCGCGCGAGCTGATGCCGGGACCGGCATGGGTGCCGAGGATCCACTCGGGATGCTCCCGGGCCACGTCGGAGTCGAGGCTGACCATCTCGGGCTCGAACCACATCCCGAACTCCATGCCCAGACCCTGCACGGTCTTCACCAGCGGGGTGAGGCCGTCCGGGAACACGTCCTCGTCCACCAACCAGTCACCCAGCGAGCTCGTGGCGTCGCGCCGACCCTTGAACCAGCCGTCGTCGAGGACGTACCGCTCGATGCCCAGCTCGGCAGCACGCTCGGCGAGCTCGATGAGCTTGTCGGTGTCCATGTCGAAGTAGACCGCTTCCCAGGTGTTGAGAAGCACGGGTCGCTCGCGCCGCGGGTGCGCGTCCCGCGCCCTCAGGTGCTCGTGGAAGCGGCCCGAGAAGGCGTCGAGCCCCTCGCCCCAGGAGGCGTAGAGCCAGGGCGAGGCGTACGTCTCGTCGTGGCCCAGGACGATCTCGCCGGGCATGAGCAGCTCGCCTCCGCGCAGCAACTTCCAGCCGGTGAAGGAGCTCTCGGCGCAGAGCACCTGGTTGCCGCTCCAGCCGAGGTGGACACCCCAGACCCGACCGGCACGGAAGCCGAACCCGGGCCGGCCGGCACACAGCACGGTGGCCGAGTCGTGGCCGGGACGTCCGCCCCAGGCCTCGCGGACATGCTGTCCCTGGGTGAACGCGTGGCGCTGCGGGGTGCGCTCGTGGGCGTGGCGCCCCGCCATGTCCAGGAGCTCGTCGGCCTCGCCCGGCACCGGCAGCGCCGGCTCGAGCAGCGTCACCTCGTACGGCGTCTCCGCCAGGTTCCGTACGCAGGCACGCAGGCGCAGCAGACCGTTGCCGAACAGCTCGATCTCGGTGGTCACCTCCACGCCGGCCGGCCCGTCCAGCGCGACGCTGGTGAGCCGGGTGCAGGCGGCCGACTCGGTGACCGTGTGGTCCACCGAGTCGAAGGTGAGCGCCCAAGCCTGGCCGTCGCGGCTGCCCAGCAGACCCGGACGACCCACCCAGCCACTGGTCTGCTGCGGCAGCACGGAGGCCCACGAGTGCTGGTAGATCGCCCCGTCGAGGCTCGGCATCTCCAGCGAGCGGAGGAGGTCGGGTACGTGCTCGGCCGCGGTCTCGCCGAGGTCCGGTCCCCAGTGCAGGATGCAGGGGAGCTCGGTGGAGTCCAGCCGGACCACCAGGCTGGTGTCGCCGCGGCGCAGGTGCACGCCACGGGCGCGGGCGGTCGCGGGGGACGCGTGGGTCATGGGACTCCTCGTCATTCGGTGGTACGTCAGGTCAGCCGAGCCGGGCGTCCGGACGTGCTTCGACAACCGTCCAGGACTCCGGGGGCAGGACCAGCGAGAGCGTGTCGCCCGCGCCGTGGGAGAGGTCGGTCGCGGTGAGCGCGGCGTGCGAACCCGCGGGGTCACCGGCCGTGAGGGAGCGCGCGGAGGGCGCGACGTGTGCCGTCAGCCCGTGGAGGTCGAGACCGGTCTCGGTCGGGGTGGCCGAGCGGTTGGTCAGGAAGACCGACCACGCGCCCGTGTCCGGGTCGTGGGTGGCGGCGGCGGTGACGATCGGGACCTCGCCGTACCGGTCGGTGGGGAGCGTCGCGCAGTCCACCTCGGCGGTCAGGACGGCACCACGCGCGGCAGCGGCGACCGCGGCGAACGGATGGAAGGTCGGCTGCCGCCAGGCGGCTCCGCCCGGCTCGGTGCGGATCGGGGCGATCACGTTGACCAGCTGGGCCTGGCAGGCGATCCGCACCCGGTCGGCGTGGTTGAGCAGAGAGATCAGCAGGTCGCCGACCACCACGGCGTCGAGGGCGCTGTAGTCGTCCTCGAGCAGCCGACCCGCCTCGGTGATCTGCGGGAGCCCCTCGTCGTTGAACCGCGACTGGTACCAGACGTTCCACTCGTCGAACGCGATGCCGATCCGCTTGCTGCTGTGCCTGCGCGCGGCGACCGCGTCGATGGTGGCGACGACGCCGTCGATGAACGCGTCCATGTCGGCGCCGGAGGCCAGGAAGCTGCGCCGGTCGCCGTCCCGCTCCTCGTAGTAGGCGTGCATGGAGATGTGATCGACGACGTCCCAGGCGTGCTCGAGCACCTCCGACTCCCAGTAGCCGAAGGTCGGCATGGTGTGGTTGGAGCTGCCGCAGGCGACCAGCTCGATGCCGGGGTCGACCAGCTTCATCGCCTTTCCGGCCTCGGCGGCCAGCTGTCCGTACTCCGCGGCGGACCGGTGCCCGATCTGCCAGGGGCCGTCCATCTCGTTGCCCAGACACCACAGGCCGACGCCGTACGGCTGCTCGCGGCCGTGCTGCCGGCGCAGGTCCGACCAGTGCGTGCCCGAGGGCAGGTTGCAGTATTCGACGAGATCGGCCGCGGCCTGGATCCCGCGGGTGCCCAGGTTGACCGCCATCATCGGCGTCAGCCGGTTGCGCTCCGCCCAGGCGAGGAAGTCGTCGGTGCCGACCTGGTTGCTCTCGATCGAGCGCCAGGCGAGGTCGAGCCGACGCGGCCGATCCTCGCGCGGGCCGATGCCGTCCTCCCAGCGGTAGCCGGAGACGAAGTTGCCACCCGGGTAGCGGACCAGGGTCGGGCCGAGCTCACCGACCAGCTCCTCGACGTCGCGCCGGAAGCCGTGATCGTCGGCCGTCGGGTGCCCCGGTTCGTAGATCCCGGTGTAGACGCAACGCCCCAGGTGCTCGACGAAGCTGCCGAACAGGCGGGGGTCGAGCGGACCTCGGTCACGCTGCCGGTCCAGCCGGACGCGTACGGGGCGGGTCGTGCCGGTCATCGGGCGGCCCGGGTGAAAACGGCCACCGCGGAGCCCGCCAGCTCGGTGTCGCCGTGATCGGCACCCGAGGAGAACACCAGGTCGCCGAGGTCGACCGGCTCGCCGAGGTCGACCACGTCGTCGGTCCGGTTGACCAGGAACCAGAACTCCCGCTCGCCGTCCGTACGGATGGCGAGCTCCACCCGGCCGCGAAGCGCCTCGGGCAGCTCGCTGTCCACCCCGGCGGCCGCCAGCAGTCGGGCCAGCAGCGGCTCGAGACCATCCGCGCCCAACCGCGTCGAGACGTACGTCGCCGAGCCGGGGTCGACCGCTCGTCGGGTCACCGCCGGGCGGCCCGCCTGCAGACCGGTCTTGTACGTCGCGAGGACCTCCGTGCCGGGAGCAGCGGTGATCCGGTCGGTCCACAGCGTCCCGACGCCGCCGTCGTCGAGGACCACCTCGTCACCGTCCAGGAGCGGCCCGAACTCCTCGATGCGGATGCCGAGCAGGTCGCGCAGCGCACCCGGGTAGCCACCCGCGAACACATGGTTGTTCTCGTCCACGATCCCGGAGAAGTAGGTCGTGATCAGGTGGCCACCTCGGGCGACGAACTCCCTCAGCCGGTCGGCGGTCGCGGCCGGCGTCACGTGCACCACCGGCGCCACCACGACGTCGTACCCGTCGAGCGGCGCGCCGACGGGCAGAACGTCGGCCCGGACGCCGAGCGCCAGGAACGCGGCGTACCAGTCGAGAGCCTCCGCACGATGGCTCACCGCAGCGCTCGGGTTGGCCTCCAGGTCGAGGGTCCACGACGACTCGATGTCGAAGAGGATCGCGGCCCGGGCCTGCCGGCGCCGCGACCCGACGACGGGGGCGAGCCGCTCGAGGTGCCCGCCCAGTCGGACCACCGTCCGATAGACGTCGCTGTCCTCGCCGGCATGGGGCAGCATCGCCGAGTGGTACTTCTCCGCACCGGCCACGGACTGCCGCCACTGGAAGAAGCAGACGGCGTCCGCACCGTGCGCCACGTGCGTGAGCGAGTCGCGCACCAGCGCGCCGTCGGCCTTGGGCGGGTTGATCGCACGCCAGTTGACCGCGCTGGTCGAGTGCTCCATCAGGAACCACGGCTCACCGCCGGCGATGCCGCCGGTCAGGTTGGCCGAGAACGACAGCTCGTCGCGGGCGCGGTCGTCGACCAGCACGTAGTGGTCGTTGGAGACGAAGTCGACCTCGGCCGCCCAGTCGGCGTAGTCGATCCCGTCGAAGTGCGACATCACCATGAAGTTCGTGGTCACCGGTACGTCGGGGGTCAGCCGGTCGAGGATCTCCCGCTCCGCGCGCAGATAGTCCTTGAGAGCGTCGGAGGAGAACCTCTTGAAGTCGAGCTGGTGGGTCGGGTTGGGAATAGTGGGCGTCAGCCGCGGCGGCAGCACCTGGCTCCAGTCGCTGTAGCGCTGCGACCAGAAGGCGGTGCCCCAGGCGTGGTTGAGCCCGTCGAGGTCGCCGTACCGCTGCGACAGCCAGGTGCGGAAGGCCGCCGCGGCGTCGTCGGAGTAGTCGTAGAGGTTGTGGCACCCGAGCTCGTTGGAGACGTGCCAGGCGGCGAGCGCCGGGTGGTGGGTGTACCGGCTCGCGATCATCTCGACGACCGCCAGCGCGTGCTGCCGGAACACCGGTGACGTCGGCCGCCAGTGCTGCCGGGCGCCCGGCCACAGGGTCTCGCCGGTGCGCGTGACCGGCAGGATCTCCGGGTGTGCGGCGCTCAACCAGGGCGGCGGCGACGCGGTCGCGGTGGCGAGGTCGACGGCGATGCCGTGGGCGTGCAGGAGGTCCATCACCTCGTCGAGCCAGGCGAAGTCCCAGGTGTCCGCGGTCGGTTGCAGGCGGGCCCAGGAGAAGATCCCGAGGGAGACGATGTTGACCCCCGCCTGACGCATCAGCCGGACGTCCTCGTCCCACACCTCCCGGCTCCACTGGTCGGGGTTGTAGTCGGCCCCGAAGCCGAGCGGCCCGCGAGCGTTCTCGGTCGCGAGCGGCTCGGGCCACCGCACCCACCGGTGCGATCGCCGGCTCATGCGGTCGTCCCGCGGGGCGCGGCGGTGCTGGCCCGGACGACCAGCCGGGGCGGCACCAGGACCTCCTGGTGCTCGTGCTCACCGGACTGGATCTGCCGGATCAGGGCATCGACCGCGCCCCGGCCGACCTCGTCGAACGACTGGTGGACGGTGGTCAACGGCGGCCAGAAGTACGCCGCCTCCTCCATGTCGTCGAAGCCGACGACGCTGACGTCCTCGGGGACCCGGCGACCGCGCTCGTGCAGGGCTCGCAGCAGGCCCAGGGCCATCTGGTCGTTCGCGGTGAACACCGCGGTCACCTCCTCGTTGTCGGCCAGCCGGAGGCCGGCCTCGTAGCCGCTTGCGGTCGACCAGTCGCCCGGCAGCACCGGTGGCACCGTTCGACCGTGGGCCTCGAGCGTCCCCTGCCACGATGCCCGGCGGCGCCGCGCGGAGTAGGACAGCTCGGGCCCGCCGACGTGCCAGACGGTCTCGTGCCCGAGGTCGAGCAGGTGCTCGGTGGCCAACCGTGCGCCGTGGGCCTGGTCGTTGTCGACGATCGGGTAGTCGTACTGAGCGCTCGAGTCGACCACGACCACCGGCAGTCCCTCCGGCACGGCGACGCCGTCGAGCCGGTGCGTCTCGACCTGGATGATGATGCCGTCCACAGCCTGCTCGCCGAGCTGGTCGAACGCCGCTCGGACAGCGTCCTGGGTGGCGTCCAGCACCGGCAGCAGGTTGATGGCGTAGCCGGTCTCGGTGGCGGCGGCCGCGATCGCGTCGAGGGTGTGGGTGGTGCCGACGCTGGAGAGCTCGAACGCGATGACGCCGATGCTCTGGAAGCGTCCGCTGCGCAGCGCTCGGGCGGCCCGGTTGGGCCGGTAGCCGACCTCGCGCATCGCGGACAGCACCCGCTCCCGGGTGGCCGGGTCGACATAGCGGGCGCCGTTCGCGACCCGTGAGACCGTCTGTCCCGAGACCCCAGCGATCCGAGCGACGTCGGCCTGGGAGGCCCCTCGCCGTGTCACTGGTCCTGCGGCCGTGCTGTCTGTCGCCATGGGCCGAATAATCCTTCCGCCAACCTGTTGACGTCAACATGTGTCGTACGTCACTGTACATGACGTTAACAGGCCGCCACCGAAAGGCGGTGAAAGGAGGCGGGACCGTGTCCCAGGGCGTGACCCAGCTGGAGAGCCGCGGGGAGACCCGTGGCGGCGCGCGACAACCGGTTCCCGGTCGCCGGTGGTCGCGCACCGACACGAAGGGGTGGATCTTCGTCGGCCCGTTCCTGGCGGTCTTCGCGCTGACCTTCCTGGCGCCGATCGGCTACGCCGCCTACCTCAGCCTCTTCCGCGCGCAGGCGTTCTTCGGCACCACGGAGTTCGTCGGTCTGGACAACTACGTCGACGTGTTCACCGACGACAAGTTCTGGGACGGCTCGCTGCGAGTGCTGCTGTTCTTCGTCGTACAGGTGCCGATCATGCTCGCCCTCGCCCTGGTGGCCGCGCTGGCCATCGACAGCGCCCGGCTCTACGCGACGAGCTTCTTCCGGCTCGTGATCTTCCTGCCGTACGCCGTTCCCGGCGTCGTGGCCGTCCTGATGTGGGGCTTCATGTACGGCACCAACTTCGGGCTGGCCGCCGACCTCAACGACCTGTTCGGCACCTCGATCGTGCCGCTGAGCAGCAACTGGATGCTCGCCTCGATCGCCAACATCGTGACCTGGGAGTTCGTGGGCTACAACATGCTGATCTTCTACTCCGCGCTGCGCACCGTGCCCGGCGAGCTCTACGAGGCCGCCGCGCTCGACGGTGCCGGGCCGCTGCGGACCGTGCTCTCGATCAAGATCCCGGCCCTGCGCGGGGCCATCCTGATCGCCACGATCTTCTCCATCATCGGGACGTTCCAGCTCTTCAACGAGCCGAACATCCTGCGCACGCTGGAACCCAACGTCATCACGACCTACTACACACCGAACCTGTACGCCTACAACCTGTCCTTCGGCGGGCAGCAGTACAACTACTCGGCGACGGTCGCGATCGTGATGGGTCTGCTGACCGCGGTCATCGCGTACGCCGTCCAGCTCCGCGGCTCACGAGAGGCGATGAAATGACGGGCCGGGTGAGCACGTCGCCGCTGGCGCCGCGACGATCGCCGCTGCTGACCGTGCTGATGGCGCTGTTCCTCGTCTACACGCTGGTGCCGCTGGTGTGGCTGATCCTGAGCGCCACCAAGACACAGGAGGATCTGTTCTCGAGTCCCGGGCTGTGGGTCGGCGACGAGTTCGCGTTCTTCAGCAACATCCGGGACACGCTGACCTACCGCGACGGCATCTTCCTGCGCTGGCTGGCGAACACCCTTCTCTACGTCGTCGTGGGTGCCGGCGGCGCGACGCTGCTGGCCACCGCGGCAGGCTACGGCCTGGCCAAGTACCGCTTCCCCGGACGCCGGACGGTCTTCGCCGTCATCATCGGCGCGGTCGCCGTGCCCGGCACCGCGCTCGCCGTGCCGACGTTCCTGATGTTCTCGAACATGGGGCTCACGAACACGGTCTGGGCGATCATCATCCCCTCGCTGATCAGCCCGTTCGGCCTCTACCTGATGTGGGTCTACGCCGCGGACGCCGTGCCGGACGAGCTGCTCGAGGCGGCGCGCATCGACGGCGCCGGCGAGATCCGGATCTTCTTCACGGTCACGCTGCGCCTGCTCGCTCCTGGCATCGTCACGGTGCTGCTGTTCGCCGTGGTCTCGACCTGGAACAACTACTTCCTGCCACTGATCATGCTGAGCGAGCCGAAGCTCTACCCGCTCACCGTGGGTCTCACCCAGTGGAGCGCCCAGGCGACGGGCGCCAACGCGCAGCCCGTCTACAACCTGGTGGTCACGGGATCCCTGCTGACCATCGTCCCGCTCGTCATCGCCTTCATCCTCCTCCAGCGGTTCTGGCAGTCCGGCCTGAGCGCGGGAAGCGTCAAACAGTGAAAACGAAAGGAACGACATGTTGATCATCAGTGGGCGCAGAGCCCGCCGCCGGATCGCCCTTGTCGCGGCAGCCCTCACGGCCGCCTCCGTGCTCGCCGGCTGCGGCTCGGACGACGCGGGCAGCGGAGGCGAAGGCACGGCCGCGGACCTCGATGCCGCCCTCGAGGAAGGGGGCACCATCACCTACTGGACGTGGACCCCGTCCGCCGAGGCCCAGGTGGCGGCGTTCGAGGACCAGTACCCGAACGTCGAGGTGAAGCTGGTCAACGCCGGCACCGGCAACGACCACTACACGAAGCTGCAGAACGCGATCAAGGCCGGTTCCGGCGGCCCCGACGTGGTGCAGATCGAGTACAAGGCCCTCCCGCAGTTCGCGCTGCCCGGCGACCTGGTCGACCTGCGCCAGTACGGCTTCGACGAGTTCGAGTCGGACTACACGCCGTCGACCTGGGCCTCGGTGCAGGCCGGCGAGGGCCTCTACGGGCTGCCGCAGGACTCCGGTCCGATGGCGCTCTTCTACAACCAGGAGGTCTTCGACGAGCACGAGCTCGAGGTGCCGAAGACCTGGGACGAGTACGTCGAGGCCGCCCGGACCATCAAGAAGGAGAACCCCTCGCAGTGCATCACCAACGACAGCGGTGAGGCCGGCTTCACCACCAGCATGATCTGGCAGGCCGGTGGCACGCCGTTCAAGTCCGAGGGCGAGAACGTCACGATCGATCTGCAGGACGAGGGCACGCTGAAGTGGACGGGCGTGTGGAACCAGCTCATCGAGGACGAGCTGGCCTGCTCCATCCCGGGCTGGACCGAGGAGTGGTACAAGGCACTCGGTGACGGGACCATCGCGTCCATCCCGCTCGGCGCCTGGGCGCCCGGCGTGTTCGAGCAGTCCGTGCCGGACGGTGCGGGCAAGTGGCGGGCCGCACCGATGCCCACGTACGACGGCCAGCCGGCGACCGCCGAGAACGGCGGCGGCACCCAGTCCGTGCTGGAGCAGAGCAAGAACCCCGCGCTGGCGGCGGCGTTCGTACGCTGGCTCAACCACGACGAGGGCGTCGAGCCGTTCCTGGAGAGCGGTGGCTTCCCGGCCACGGTCGCGGACCTGCAGGACCCGGCGTTCGTCGACAAGAAGCTCGACTACTTCGGTGGCCAGCAGGTCAACCAGGTGCTCACCGAAGCGGCCACGCAGGTGGTCGAAGGCTGGCAGTACCTGCCCTACCAGCTGTACGCCGACACGATCTACGGCGACACCGTCGGCAAGTCCTACCAGACCCACGCCGCCCTCGAGGGCGGCCTGACGGCCTGGCAGGAAGCGCTCGTGAAGTACGGCGACGAGCAGGGCTTTAGCGTCGACTGACCCACGACTGACTGACCCACGACTGACCGGACCGACAGCCGCCGCACGTCGCGGAG